>JAVCCP010000069.1 GCA_030765405.1 Candidatus Ancaeobacter aquaticus
ATTAAAGGGCCCAAACCACCGGAGAAAAAAGCCCAAGAGATAATAGATGAGATATCAAAAGCTGAGATGGCGTCCGAGAAAAAGATTGAGACGCAAGAGCACACGGTACCTTCCGGTAAGATGGAAGATTTGCTTGTTCAGATAATGAAAGATCTTTATATGAAGAAGTATGACAGGGCGCTCACAGTTATTGAGCAGGCGCATGCGGTGGACAGAAATGTTATCGAGCCCTATTTTTTTGCCGCTGAAATCTATATGAATCAGGGCAGGATAGATGAAGCAAAAGAAAAACTATGTGTCGCTTTAAGGATCAACGCGCTATTTGCGCCGCTGTATTATCTTTTAGGGAATATATATATAGAAACAGAAGATTTTGATCAGGCCAGGGAGAATTTTAAAAAGGCCCTTTATCTTGATAAGAATTTTGTGCTGGCGCATTTTAGCCTTGGGGTAGTGTTAAGGAAAGTTGGGCGCATTGAAGATGCTCTGCGCCAATTCAGAAACACGCAAAAGATTTTGCTAAAAGATACCTCAGGTGATACAATTGCATTTAGCGGTGGATTTAATGCCGCGACATTGATAAGTGTATGTAAGAATAATATTGAGCGCCTTAAGAGTATGGGGTAATGCGAATTATTGTATCGGTATATGTCTGTACGTAGAGGAAATAATATGGTTCTTGTTACATTCAAACTCGCTGACAAGGAATATGTCCTTGATATAGGCCAGGTCTGCGAGATAATCAGAATGAGAGAAATTATTTCTATTCCTGATTCCGCTGATTTTGTTGAGGGAGTAATGAATCTGCGCGGCAAAGTCATTCCCCTGATCAGCTTGAGAAAGAAATTCGGTCTTGGGCATTTAGATTCCAACCGTTTGAGCCGTATCATAATATCGCAGCTAAAAAACGGCCATTTTATGGGGGTCGTTGTTGACGCTGTATCTGATGTAATAACGCTTCACACTTCTGACATCACCCCTCCGGATGACGTTTTAAAAAAGGCAAAATATCTCATAGGTGTAGGGAGGATTGAAAAAAGACTGATTCTTATCGCGGATATTGAAAAGCTCCTTACAGCGCGTGAAATAACAGGGATTAAAGAGGTGCATGGAAGGGTCGAGATTAAGAGAAGACAGAAGGACTAAAAAATAACAACGCGTTTTCTTGCCGCAAAACAGTGGCGGATACGTCCTGTGACGAAAAAGATCGCGGTTGTTTTATTAAAGTGCATGGAGTGATAATGGCCGGTAAAAAAGACAAGATAATAATCGAAGTAAATGAAGAAGAGCTTTCCGGCGTGGAAGAAAAAGAAAAGATAAGGGTCGTATCATTTTCTTTAGGCGGCCAGTATTATTGTATAGATATAAAGCAGGCCAAAGAAGCGGTAAGGCTTAGCCGGATAACAAAGGTCCCTAATGTGCCGGAATTTATTGCGGGAGTAATGAATCTTCGCGGCGAGATAATTACGTTAATTGATTTAAGATATTTTGTCGGTATAACCAGGCTCAAACGGGCTGAAGGTGCGAAGCTCATTGTAACTGATGCGGGAGGTTCTTCAGTAGGTATTTTAGTCGATACAATAGAAGAGACTCTTAATGTCGATTGTGATCTCATTGAGCCTCCGCTGGTAACGCTGAGGGGTGACCTTGCGGTATATACAAAGGGAGAGATCCAGCTCGATGGTAAGATACTGGTCCTTTTGGATATGGAGAAAATCCTGGATTGCGAAGAAATAACGCGGCTGCAAACAGAAGATTAGATTTTTTAAAGCAGCGCTTGTAACTGTTGGTAACCTTTATACTGTGGAGGAGAAAGATGAAAAAAACATTTTTTAGAAGCATAAAAACTAAATTAGTTTCCCTATTCCTGTTAATGGCCATAATTCCGTTGGTTTTAATGGGTGTTCTGGCGTATAGAAACTTTGAAGAAGCGCTTGAAAAAGAAGCCTTTGAAAAACTTACGGTCGTAGCAGAGCTTAAAACAAACTGGATATCCAACTATTTGAAGAAATGGGTTTCTGATACGGCTCTATTGTCAAAAGCTCCCTCGATAGTGGCTACAATAGCTGAGATGGAAAACGTTTTTAAGGATAGCCAAAAAACGTTTACCGTTTTTGCAAAATCTGCGGAATATGAAGCCCTTATCAAGAAGATAGACCTTTACTTGAAGGATGTTATGGATAGGTATAATTGTGAAGATCTTTTTCTTATAGATAATACCGGCAATGTTGTTTACACGGTACTGCATGAGTCGGATTTTGGCGCAAATATGATAACAGGCAAATACAATGACAGCAACTTGGCAAAGGTAACAAAAAAGATCTTGAAAGGCGAAGTCAGATCAGGTTTAACAGACTTTGAATTTTACGCGCCAAGCGGAAACATGCCGGCAGCCTTTTCAGCTCATGGCATTTATACTGATCAGGGGGAAATACTTGCGGTAGTGGCCTTGCAGCTTTCAATACAGGAAATCGATGTGATAATGCAGCAAGCCTATGGGATGGGGAAAACAGGCGAGACATATCTGGTCGGCGGTGACTATCTTATGAGGTCAAATTCACGGTTTGCCTCTGGGGACACGATCCTGAAAAGGAAGATTGATACGGAAGGTATAAGAGACGTATTTGCCGCAAAACAGGTGAAACGGGGCCCCGGAATCTGTAAAAACTGGATATACAAAGATTATCGCGAAAATTATGTTCTGGGGCATAATCACTATTTAGGGGGAGTAGACTGGGCGGTGATGACGGAAATAGACAAGTCCGAGGCGTTTGCGCCCGCATTAAGGCTAAGAAACACTGTTTTTGTGATTGTAGTATTGATCGTAATTGCGGTTACTATTGTTGCTGTAATCGTGTCTAACAGGATCTCTAATCCTATTATGCGTTTGGCAAATTTTGCCGAAGAGGTAGCGAAGGGAGATTTAACAAAGACCATATCGGTAAAAAACGGCGATGAAATAGGTGTATTGGCAAATAGTTTCAACACGATGGTAAAAGGATTGGCTGTGGTATTGGTTAAGATGCAGGATGCGGTAAACCAGATAGCATCGGCCGGAAATGAGATTGCCGCGGCCAGCCAACAACAGGCGGCAGGCGCAAGAGAGCAGTCATCGGCGAGAAGCGAAACAACTTCCGCGGCAACAGAGTTATCAAAGAGCGCTGAGCAGGTGGGAGAGAACATACAAACAGTTTCACAGACGGCTCATCATGCCTTGGATGGAATGGCTACGATAAAGGGTTTACTAGGCAGTACAAACACGATTATCTCTTCATTGAGCGAGAGGTCCCAAAAAATAGGTAATATCACTGAGTTAATAGACGATGTAGCGGACAGAACAAATCTTTTAGCGGTTAATGCGGCGATCGAGGCGGCGCGTGCAGGTGAGCAGGGTAGGGGTTTTACCGTTGTTGCTGATGAGATACGGAAATTATCCGATTCAACGGCAAAATCCACCAAGGATATTACCGCTCTCATTGAAATTATCCAGCATGAGATCTCCAATGTCATAATGTCCATGGAAAAGAGTGTTAACAGCGTTGATGAAGAAGTGCAATTATCAAAAAATGTCGCTGAGAGCTCAAAGGAAATATCAATGAGCGCAAATCAGCAAATGAGCGGGTCAAAACAAATAGCGGACGCTATGGTAAATATAAATGATGCAATGAAGCAGATTGCATCTGGAGCGCAGCAGTCACAGGTAGCGGCAAAACAGCTGACAACGCTGGCACAAGAGCTTAAGGGCGTCGCGGGAAATTTTAAATTATAATCCTGGAGCATAGCGGATAGTTTGGGCAGTGTTGGTATTGGGTCAGTTTCTACGCTTTAGCGTAAAAGGAATATTTAATGGGTTTTGATAAATCAAAATACATAGAACAATTCAAAGCAGAAACAAAAGAGCATATTCAAAAGCTTAACCAGGGGGTTTTGGATCTTGAAAAGGATCCCGAAAATCCTGAGCTTCTTGATCTTTTGATGAGGGAAGCACACACTGTAAAAGGTGCGGCGACCATGATGGGGTACAGGAGAATTGTTGAAATTGCCCATACAATCGAAGATGGATTTGAAAAAGCGGCCAAACAAAAATCCGGCATAGAAAAAGATTGCTTTAATCTGCTATTTGAATGTCTGGATGCGATGGATGTGCTTTTGGAAGATAAAGTTGTGTGGGAAGAAAAAGGTATTGATAGACCGTATCTTGAAGGACTGTGTGAAAAGCTCGATGATCTGCTTTCCGGAAAGATTGCCCGAGTACCTTCCAGGCCGCAGGTGAAACGGGGTGCGAAAGACGGGGTAAAAAAGAAGAAGAAAAAAAGTCTCTCTCTTACTGGAACTGCGGAGAGTGGCCGGCAGGCGGCGGAAGAAGTTGTAGCGCCAACTGAGGTGGAAGAAAGTATCCGTATAGACACAGGTAAGTTGGATACTCTTATGAATCTTTCGGGAGAATTGCTTGTTTCCAGAATAAGGCTGCATGAGTTAGTTCTAGATATGATAGAAAAAAAAGAGTCTCAGGAAGGAATAGATGAGAGGTTAAGTGGTTTGATAGATGAATTAAAAGAGGTTGACGAGAATATTGATTTTTCGTCATCTCTTATACAGGATGAGGTGCTGGGTCTCAGGATGATACCGGTTTCTTATCTGTTTAATACATTTCCCAGAGCAATGCGGGATTTGGCGCATGAGAAGAGAAAGGATATTGATTTTGAGATAAAAGGTGAAGATACGCATTTAGATAAGAGTATTATTGACCAGATGAAAGATCCTATAATGCATCTATTGAGAAACGCCCTTGATCACGGTATCGAGGAGCCGGCGGAACGCTCAAAAAAGAATAAAACCGAAAACGGTAAGATTACTTTAAATGCTTTTCAAAAAGGTTCGCAGGTTATAATTGAAGTATCGGATGATGGCACCGGGATAGATATTAATAAGGTGAAGGAAAAGGCCATTAATGGAGGATTAATTACAAAGGAAAGGATCGTGGGGGTGACAGATGAGCAAGTCATTCAATTCCTGTTTATGCCCGGTTTCAGTACCAGTGAAAAAGTGACAGAAGTATCCGGTCGAGGGGTAGGGCTGGACATTGTGCGGGATAGGATCGCAAAATTAAAGGGGATGATAGAGGTTGTTTCAGGGAATGATACCGGTACAAAATTTATTATGAAATTACCGCTCACTCTGGCAATAACGGGCAGTCTTTTTGTCTCATCGGGAAGCGAGGTATTTGCTATTCCTATAGACACTATTGTGGAAACGATCAGGGTAAATCCTCAGGAGATAAAAACCATAGAGACAAAAGAGGCGGTAACGGTAAGAGGCCATATAATGCCGTTGATACGGCTTGGCGATCTGTTCGGCTTTTCAGCCAGAGGCATAACAGAGAAAAGGTTCTTTTCGGTTGTTGTAGTGCAGTCTGTTGAGAAGAAGATAGGGCTATTGGTTGACGAGCTTCTTGGACGCCAGGAAATAGTATGCAAACCGCTTGGCCATCCTCTTAGAAAAACAAAAAATATTGCCGGTGCAACAATTCTCGGTGACGGCAGGGTAATTCTGGTATTGGACATACCTTTTATTATAGAGTCCGCGGAAGGCTGTGTTGTAAGACTACCTGTTGTGAAACCGGCTCGTACGAAAGCAAAGAAAGAGAGAAAGACTATCCTTCTTGCCGAAGATGTTTTAAGTACGGCAATGCTGGAGAAAAATATCCTGGAATCAGCGGGTTTTACCGTTGTAATAGCCCGTGACGGACAAGAGGCGTTAATAAAAGCTGGCCAGGAAAAATTCAATCTTGTTATTACAGATGTTTTAATGCCTAAGATGGATGGTTTTGAATTAACGGCGAAACTAAAAAAAGATAAATTGTATAAGGACGTACCGGTTATAATTGTTACCACCAGAGATAGCGATGCCGATAAAAAACGGGGCATGGAAGCGGGCGCGGACGCATACATATTGAAAAGTGATTTTACATCTGAAGGGTTATTGGAAGTGATAGAAAGGTTAATATAGCGTTTTACTAGCGTTTAGCGGGTAGCGTATAGCGAATAGTAAAAGAATATAAAATGCATTTTCTATCCGCTAAACGCTATATTGCTATACGCTAGTAAAAATCGCTAGTAAAAATCGAGGATAGGGTATGAGGACAAAATCGTTTAAAGATCTTATAGTGTGGCAAAGGTCGTATGAGCTGGTGTTGAATATATATAAAATTACCAACAGTTTTCCAAAATGTGAAACATATGGATTGGCACAGCAGATGCGGCGGTGTTCCGTATCTATTCCTTCTAACATAGCCGAAGGTTATGGAAGGAATCACGATAAAGAATATAAGCAGTTTTTGTCTGTTGCCTATGGTTCATTATGTGAGCTGGAGACACAATATTTATTATCGTTCGATTTAAAATATTCACAGAAAAGTGATAATATAGAAAGTTTAATGAAAGAAGTCGGAGGAATGCTTTATTGTATGATAAAAAAAATAGCACATAGCAATCGAGTAATATAGCGGTTAGCACATAGCGAATAGGATGGAATATTAATAATATCTTTTACTATCCGCTAAACGCTACCCGCTATCCGCTAGTATGAACGCTAAACGCTATTTAAAAGGGGAGGGGGAAGATAATGGCAAAAAAAGTACTTGTTATAGAAGATAGTCCTACGGAAGCGGCGATCGTAAAAGACCTTCTTGTGGGAGAGGGGCTGGAAGCTGATATTTCCCAGAATGGTGAAGAGGGCCTGAAAAAGGCCCGGCAGATGAAACCTGATCTGATTATGCTGGATATAAATTTACCTGGCATGAATGGATATGATGTTTGTAAAAAGCTAAGAGAAGACAGCAGAGTAGGAGATCCAATAATTATAATGCTTTCAATTAGGAGTAAAATGGATGATATCAATAAGGCCTTTAATGCGGGAGCGAATGATTACATTATAAAACCGCCTATGCCTGAATTCATAGTAAAGAAAGTAAAATTATACCTGGGAATAAAATGAATTATAGCGTATAGCAATATAGCAATATAGCGTATAGCGTTTAGCACATAGCGTATAGTAAAAGAATAAAAATACATTTTCTATCCGCTAAACGCTATGTGCTATACGCTAGTAAAATGCTATCCGCTAATAAAACACTGAGGTAAATATGAAAAATAAGATCAATGTCCTTGTCGTAGACGATTCTCCGTTAATGAGAGATATACTTATATCTATCTTGAATAGCGATTCTTCGATAGAGGTCGTCGGTACGGCTTGCAATGGCATGGAGGCGGTAAAAAAAGCAATCGCGCTAAAGCCTCATGTTATTACAATGGATCTTAAAATGCCTTTGATGAGCGGAATGGAAGCCCTTGAGAAAATAATGGAAGATTCGCCAATACCCGTTATTGTTGTAAGCACAGTCGAGAGAGATGTTGTATTTAAGGCTTTGAGTGTCGGTGCTATGGATTTTATTTTGGTCTCAGAAAATGTTAAAATGCTTGCGGTAGATTTAATTGAAAAAGTTAAGATTGCCTCTCGGGTAAAACCATTGCGGCGCATGAAGATTAGTAAATCGCCAGCTCCAAAGGCAGTTCGTAAAAAAGGTGTGGATAAGATAGTTGTGATCGGTTCCTCAACCGGAGGCCCTCAGGCTCTTCAAGTATTATTGTCACAGCTGCCTTCAGGCTTTCTTGCGGGCGTGGTTATTGTTCAGCATATGTCAGAAGGTTTTATTGAGGGGCTGGCCCAGTGGTTAAAAACAACCTCTTCTTTGGATGTTCGTGTTGCTGCCGAGGGCGATGTTTTGAAGAGTTCGACAGTATTTCTTGCTCCCGACGGCTATAATATTAATATAGGCACTGATGGCGTAGTAATCTTGTCTGAAACTAAAACCAAAAAGATGGTTCATATTCCTTCGATTGACGAAATGATGAAATCCGCGGCTTGTGCGTACGGAAAATCCGCAATCGGCGTTATTTTGACCGGAATGCAAAATGACGGGGCTGAAGGTATCCGTGCAATAAAGAATGCCGGCGGTACAACGATCGCGCAGGATGAAGAAACATCGGTGGTGTTTGGAATGAACCGATCGGCTATTAAAACAGGATGTGTAGATAAAATAGTCCCTCTAGAAAAAATCGCCGGAGAAATCGTTAAAGCAATTAGGGACATATAAGTAGCGTTCGTACTAGCGGATAGCGGATAGCGGGTAGCGTTTAGCGGATATTAAATGTATTTTTATTCTTTTACTAAACGCTATATTACTATGAATGCTAGTAATGGGTAGAATTAGCTGAATTGTTTGCGGTAGTGGAAAAATATATTCATTATCAATGAAAACGAAAACGAAAATGAGGGTTTTTCGTGAGAGCCAGAATTAAAACATTAATAATGTTTGTCCTGTTCGGCATCGTGGTATGGATAGCTGATGCAGTTGCCGACTATTACATGTTTTATAAGGGTAATAGTTTTCTTGATTTATTAATATTACACCCTCCGCCTCATGAAATCTATATACGCTCAGTAATTCTCGTATTGTTTTTTGTTGCTGGCATAGTATTCTCGAGTGTGGTAGCTGATTTAAAAAAAGAACACGATGCAATATTGATAATAAAAGATGAATATAAAGATATCTTTAACAGCCTGATGGATGGAGTTGTTCTGGCAAAAAAAGATACGAAAAAATTTTCACTGCCGAATAAACGAATATGTGAGATGTTGGGCTATAGCGCACAGGAGATTGAAACATTAGGGATAGAGGATATTCATCCGAAAGAAGATCTGGACTCTGTGATGGAAGGACTTCAAAAACAAATGAGCGGAGAAAAAAGCCTATTCAGAAATTCAACGGTGAAAAGAAAGGACGGCACTGTTTTTTACGCTGATATAAATTCAATACCTGTAACATTAGGGGCAGTAGATTATATGGTGGGTGTTTTTAGGGATGTAAGCGAAATAATAGAAGGAGAAACCAAGCTGCGAGCGAAGAATGAGGAGCTTGAAAAGATCAATAAGATGATGGTCGGTAGGGAACTCAGGATGGAAGGGCTTAAGCGTGAGATAGCCGAGCTCAATGCTGTGATTAATTCGCAAAAAGAATATATCGATAGATTGCAAGGGGATAGTAAAAAATAGATTTTATAACAGTACTTTGAACGGGCAGGTGAAAATGGAAAAAGAATTAAAAATTCTTCTTTTAGAGGATAATGCGGATGATGCTGAGCTTGTTGAACGTGAGTTGGTGAAAGAAAAGATATCTTTTGTTATGAGACGGGCAGAGACAAAAGAACAGTTCCTGCAGGAGTTAGAGAATTATAATCCGGACATAATTTTAGCAGACTATAGATTGCCTTCTTTTTCAGGTTTGCAGGCACTTGATATGGTCCTCGACCGTTACGCACACATACCATTTATCATTGTAGCAGGTACTCTTGGTGAAGAAATAGCAATAGATGCAATGAAAAGTGGAGCGACGGACTATGTTCTTAAAGATAAATTGGGACGTCTGTCTTTTTCTGTAAAAAGAGCAATTAAGGGAATGAGAGAGAAAGAAGATCTTTTATCCGCGGAGAGAGAGTTAATGGAGGTTGCACGGTTATGGAGTGATTGTTTTAATGGGATAAATGATGGTCTTGCCATATTAGATTTTGATAAAAAGATCATTCGGTGTAATCGCGAAATGGAGAGAGTGTTGCACAAACCATTCAGTGAAATAATAGGTGTGAAATGCTGCTCAGTGATTCACGGTACTGATAAACCAATCGAAAATTGTTCTTTTGAGCGTATGAAAAAAAACAGAGAAAAGAGAAGTGTTAGATATCGAGGTAGGTGACAAGTGGTGTAATATTATCTTCGATCCTCTGTTTGGCGATAACGGAAAACTTTCGGGGGCATTACTTATACTAAGAGACATTACAGAGAGAAAGAAAAATGAAGAAGAATTAAAAATAAGGACAAAGGAGTTAGAGCGGTTTAATAAGACTATGATCGATCGCGAATTACGGATGGTTCAATTAAAG
>JAVCCP010000070.1 GCA_030765405.1 Candidatus Ancaeobacter aquaticus
AAAGACTACCCGCCTTATCATAAGAATAGACCTTTTCATTATCCAGTTGATCTCTTTGTTTTATCAATCGGTTAAGAACATCGTACCGATAAAAAACTTCTCCACCCTTTGGATCTTTTACCATTAAGAGATTACTCAGCGCATCATACTTCATCTCGACAGCATTCCCGTTGCCATCAGTTGCTTTTATCATTCTTCCCAGTGGATCATAGCTGTACCATAATGCTACCCCTTTGCCATTTACCACCTCAATAAGATTCCCCCCTTGATCATATGCATAAGTTTGCGAAAAACCTAATGGATCAGTCATTTTGATCATTTCCCCAAGATCATCATACGTATATTTCGTTACTGCACCTTTCCCATTAACGTATTTCAAAAGTTTTCCATACATATCATATATATACCGTGTTTTCACCCCATCAGTATTTATGACTGCCGCTAGTTTATTCCACCAGTCCTTAGTGTATGTGTATCGAGTTATATTCCGCCTAGCGTCTTTCATGGAAACAACATTATCAAACTGATCGTATTCCATCTTTATAACGGCATCTTTACCATTATTTGTTTTTCTTATGATCTTTCTAAGATTTAGCCGCGCATCATACCAATATTTAGTTTTATTACCATTAGGGTCCGTATATAAGATAACATTGCCTAAACCATCTCTTTTATAATACCTAACAATGCCCTGCCCCACATCATCTCCCATTTTCTTTACGCTTTTTATGTATCCACGGCTATCATAATTTATTTGCGTCTTTTTACCCACAGGATCAGTTATCATAACGGGCATTCCATATCTATCATTCTTAAAAACAGTTACTGCGCCATCTCCCTCAATTATCTTTCTAATATTGCCTTGTTTATCACGCAGCATCTCTGTAGTTACTCCCAAAGCATTCTCTACAACTATCAGTTTATTTGACCTTCGATCATATCGATATCTGGTAACATTTCCTAGCGGATCAACCATCATAATAAGATCACCTCTGGCGTTATACCGATAACTATACTCACCACCATTCTTATCAAGTACACACGCAACATTGCCTTCCTTATCATACTTCCGATCAATAACGCCACCGAGTGCATCAATCTCTTTAACGATCTTATTATCATCATTGTAATATGACTGGGTTCTCTTTACTGCCCTCTCATAAAATGTAACGATTTTCTTCTGATCATCGTACACAAAGCGGTACATCAATCGATCCTGTTCATTTCCCTGCTCAATAACACGATTTTTCTCATCATACCTCATGATAAGTTTAACCCCATCACTATAGGTCTTCTCTACCATATTCTTGTTTCTGTCATATTTGTATTGAACAATACCTCCGGTAACACCCTGCACCTCTAACAAAATATCATCTGTGTAATTACATACGTATTTTACTTTTCTTCCCGCAGAGTCTTTGATCTCTTTTATTTTACCGTTAAAATCATAGCTAAATTTTATCCAATCACCGTATCTGTCTGTAACTTTTACAAGCTTCTGTGTAATATTGTTGTATTTCATTGTAAAAAGAACGCCATTGAGGTCTTTTATATAGGTAACGTTCCTATGGTAAGAGGAATCGAAGACATAGGTAACTCTATCTGGCGTTATTAAGTAGACATTACCTTTTCTACCTCTCACAAGGTCATTATATACCCCTTTCGGTGCAACATACTTCTTCCCATCCTTCTTGTAGTAATGACTTTCACCTGTACCCATATGTACTATTGCGCCTTTTTCTTTCTCTTCCAAACGGATATCATACCTATGGCTCCAGCCATATCCAAAAGATCCCTTTTCCACTGAATTTAAGCTATTGTAATACCGTTTGAATAAGAGCGCTGTATCAGTTCGGTTAGCTGGAAGGTCAGTTACAGATTCAAAATAATTTCCCGTGGGAATTACCACTGGATCAGATACTTTTGTCTGCCCAGTTTTCTTATCACCTGACTTACTTACGGGATCTTGCTGAGTTGACCCTCGCAATATTTTGATGGGCTTTATGTGCTTTTTTAATTTCTTTAATGCGACTTTTTCATCTTCTCCATATTCATCATCTTCAAAGTCTTCATCTTCAAAGTCTTCTTCATCTCCAAATTCTTCACGTTCAAACGGTTTCCATTCCTGCGAAACATTCACTTTTTCTTTTGAAGAGAGATCAGTAAATCCTTTAGGCTCATCTTTAGCGGTAAAATCGCAGGGATAGACAGAAAGTGGATAACATAAACTGATAATAAGAGACGATATAATAAATGAGTTAAAGAATGTTTTTATTATTTGATTTATTGGCATTATAAAGCAACCGAATAATTTTAAATTACCTGAATTACATTTTTAGAAAAGATACTTAACTTGAGAACTTTATCTATTCCTACATCAAATATCTAAAAGTTGAACAATTTTAACAACTCTTTGAAGTCTTTCTCTACTTCCATGATATCGTCTCCTTAAGATTTGAACTGCTTCAATACGTTCTTCTGGAGTTTTCGATAACCAATATTCCAAGTCATCTTTTCTTTGTTGATCATCATTCAAATTGTATTTACGCACTACCTTTTTTATCACGTTTTCTCCATCTTTTATTCGTTTGCAAAAGCACTTAAAAAATATCAAAATAGATTCTTTAAATTAGCTTAATAGCCTCGTTAGATATTTATTAGATTCTTAATTTCAGATTTTAATTTTGGTAGGTTAAATTTTATAGCGTCCCAGATTATTTTAGAATCAACAATATCATACCCGTGGATAATAACATTTCTAAAACCAATAATCTTGTGACCATCTGTGATCTTAGATAAACAGTCCTCATCAACGTTTTTTATCCTATAGAGCGCTTCTCCGATGATTTCGAACTTTCTCTCAATGGCAGATTGCAGGAGAGAGTCTTCTGTGAGGTCTTCGTAACTTTTGCCTTTTATAAAAGATTCTATTTCCTCAATAGATTGCTGAATATCGTGTAGATATTTCTTAATGTCATGCAGCATATATGTTTTTTCTTGTTTGATCGATACTTGCTTGTAGATAAGGATTCTTGACCGAGCCATCAATTATGATATCAATTTGGCGATGAAAAACGTTCTGCAGTTTTTCTTTTAAGACAAAATAATCGTCAAAACGGTTAGAATTTTCATTCTTTTCAAATTCTACGATTACATCAACGTCACTATTTGGACCAAAGTCATCGGTCGTAGCCGATCCAAATAGATCCAGTTTTTTAAGATGTAACCCGCTACATATTTGTTTAATTTCTTCTTCGAAATATTCTATATCAAACATAACTAAACATCTCCTAACCAAACACATTATATCATTTTCTTATTTTCTAATAAATATAAATCTAACTCCATTATGCCGATGACCGAAAACCGCGATAGCAAAAAGAGTGTCCCGATTTACTTACCCTTTAATGTATTTAACACATCTTCAATTGCTTTAGTATATATATCTTTAATCCTACTGAATATCGCGTCAGAAATCTCTTTACTGTATATATGGGAAGTTTTATTCCTATCCTCCATCATATTGAGAAACGTATCCTCACCATGTATCCATCCAAGCCTAAAAGCTTCTTTCAAAGTTTTTTTTGGTGTTTTTACATCAATCCCTTGATCCTTAATAAATATTTTCAAAGTTTTCCACAATAATTCATATGTAATTTTAAATCTGTGAATCACACCATCTTTCTCCAGCTCACATTCAGCTGACAGAACACCCTCTTTAAGTTTATTAATAGCATTCTCAAGCTTTTCTAAAGCAAAGCTAATCTCTTCGCTCATGAATCACCTTTCCAGTTTTACTAGATAGCATTTTCCATGTTTGATTGGATAATTTGTATTTTTCTATTCATTATGTCGCGGTCAACCACACCTCATCTCCTTCTCAAACTCACGATTATACGTATCGTGAACATATTTAAAATCGAAATAATTCAACAATGTTCTCTCTTTGAATTGAGCATATTTATATTCGTCTTTCACATAAATTAACTCTCCTTGACTGATTATTCTATATGACAATATAATCGGAGCTTTATTTAAGATAACAAGATCTATCTCTTTTCCTCCAAACCTGTTTGTAATATCTACTGATAATTCAAGTTCCTTTTCGAGGGATACCTCTGAAGACGATTCAAGCAATAAAGCTATATCAATATCGCTTTTATTATGAGTGAACCCATTAACCTGAGAACCAAAAAGAAAAACAGCAACAATTTCGCTGTTATTTTTAAAATAGGAACCAAGTTTTTCTTTCAATTCTTTTATAATTTGTGTCATTTCTAACAATCTCACACTGTTTTACGCTTATTTGTTTAGAATTATTATATAAAACTCAATAATATAAGTACACTTTAAAATAATATAAGATAGCCGTGAGCGTTAGCTTCGTATGACAACAAATTAACATCTTTTGAACGATATATTCGCGTATATTATTTGTGAAGTTTATCGCGAAGCGGCTTTCCTTCTTGAAAAATAGTTGTTTGAATGCTTTTTATCGCACTACAATAAAAACAGTAGCAAAAAGAGTGTCCCGATTTATGAGCTGTGATTCAAGAGAAAACTTTAAAGATAATGGGGTAATATTTTGATGGCGAAAGGATCTTTGGGTAAATTGTAAGTCAGATTGACAATTTGTCCATTTTGAAAATGGCATCTTGTTAATAAAAAATAGAACGTCCTAAATTTACTTAAAAAAAGGTTAAATTTAATTTATAATTATGATAGCATATTTAGTTGGAGGTAGATTAAGTTGAGTCCTACAGTGTTCAGAGAAGGAAAATATAGATTTTATTTTTTCTCCAGAGAGGAGCCAAGAGTTCATATTCACGTTATTTCTCCGAACGGAGAAGCAAAGTTTTGGTTAGAACCGTTAATTTCATTGGCAAACTATTCAGGTTTTTCCAAAAAACAATTGAGTTTTTTACAAAAGACTGTAGAGAGACATAAAAATGAAATTATTAAAAAATGGAAAGAGCACCTTAAAACCAGAGATAACTAATATTTCTGAACATGGTTTTTGGATTTTATTAAACGAAACGGAATATTTTCTCCCCTTCGAGAAATATCCCTGGTTTAAAAACGCCAAAATATCCTCAATAAGTACCGTAAAATTGTTCCATAATCATCATCTATACTGGCCCGAGTTAGATATTGACCTATCCATAGAAATTTTAACCAATCCAGAAAAGTACCCTTTAACATACAAGTAATAGACTCTATTATCAAATCACTGTACCCGACCGTAAAACACTAACTACTATTAAAGTAATTGCATTGCAACTACTTTAATGCTAACAACTTAGAATGAGTGTCTCGCTAGGACCGCTAAAATTGATTAGTTCGGAGCATAACGAGAGTACAGGCATGAACGGTTTTAATCCCTTCTGCTCTAGCTTTGTATTCAAGATTGGAATTCTCTGTGCCGGGATTTAATATTATCCTTCTCGGTTTTTTCGAGATAATATCATCTAAAATGGTGTTAGATATAGCAGGACCTACATAGAGCGTAATTGTATCTATTTGATCAGCAATATCGTTTATAGAAGAATATACAGGAACACCCTCAATATCTTTTACTCTCTGATGGACAGGATAGACATCATGTCCTTTTTCTTGCAGGAGGGTCACTGCCTGATATGAATACCTCTCAGGTTTATTTGAAGCTCCTATCACTGCTACTTTCATACATTTGCCTCTTTTAACATATTTCAGTCGAGTAGATATAATATGGCCGTCACACTTAGACATGCTTTGTGTTCCCTGTTACTCTCCCCTTTCGGTTTGGAGAGTGTCACATTATTCTGTCTTATGCTTCGACTTCAACACC
>JAVCCP010000071.1 GCA_030765405.1 Candidatus Ancaeobacter aquaticus
CTTTACAGGATACCTGTATCTTTTTTCGGCTATCGTTTGCTATCCCGTTTCTCTTGCTCTACTTTTTACTCTTTTCGAGTTCGTTTCCTCGCGATTATTCCGCTAAACGTCATTTCGCAGAAGTCTTACTAGTACAGTGAACACTTCCCCTCTTGAAATCGAGACACTTGCTCCTCAATCATCCTTCTCTGATAAGGACGCCGTTAAAATCAAATCAGAGCAATTACGTAATATTGTCAAGTTGACCACAAACATGTTAGAAGATCTCGCACAAGGAGAAGATCCCAAAAAAGTTATCCGTAAGTACAAAAATAGCCCTTACTGGCAAGACAGCTTTGAAGATATGATATACATGGAAAATAGCGTTTATAATGGTGATTACGCTGAAGAGACACTCCTCATTCCCACTGGTATTGACACCTTCGTTAAGATCACTAAAGATAACCAAGTTATTATAAACACTGCCGAAGCACGAGATACACTAACTGAAACATTAATATACTTCTCTGAGATCTCTTACCCAAACGTTTTTGATGTTGAGAGCATTGACGCCCTTTTCAAATATAATCCGGTATATGATTTTATTAGAAGGATGCATAGCAACCTCTTAAAAGGAGCCTCCCTTAAAGCAGTAATGAAAAAATATGCCGAGGAACCCGGATGGAAAGAAGAATTTGAAGATATGATATTCTGTGACAACACGCTCTATATTCCCAACCCGACTCAAAAAGCTGAATACATCGTCACAAAACGGAATAAACAAAATGTTTTCCACAAATCAAAAGTAAGAGGAAATATACACTCCTTTTTCAAAGGTCCAATACCCCCAAAGATCAACAACATATTAAACAAATATGACGATTTTATTACTTTTGCCAAAAAAATCTATAATGATTTCGATGCTGGCATGCCTCATTATATGATCAAACAAAAATACAGCAATAATCCGTTATGGTACAAAAAATATATTGAGTATCTAAAATACATTAATGGCACACTGTATATTCCATACAAAGAAAGTGCTTTAAGCTATGTAAAAATAAACGCCCAGGGAACAACAATAATCAATAGCTCAGCGGATGAAAAAGAGATCGATGAGAACCAGTTCACTCATTCTCATACAATAAAATACCCGTTACGCATGCTTCCACGAGATAAGATAAAAAAAATATTACTATATACTGACGATGACTGGTATCGCGGTGATTATGTTGTACAAACAATGATTATACGCAGTCTTCTTAAAATGTTTCCCCATGCACAGATAGAAGTAATCAATAAATACCCCTCATTATGGGAAGGATTTGAGAGGGTCGCTCTTCTTCCTAAAAAAACAGATTATACAAAAAAAGAATTTGATCTTGTCATAGACCTTAAAGCCAATGGACACCGATTATACAACGCTCCGAATGTAATCCACATTGACAAAATGCGTAACAGTTTCGTCTACACGGACAATATTAAAAATGAAAGTATACCCATTAAGGGCGCTCCTATATACAGTTTTGGTATTAACGACGAAGATATGGACATATTCAATCAGAAAGATGAGCCAGAAGCAACGATGGGAAACTCATACCGCTTTTATTCTCGCCTTGCAGAAACGTTTGGGGGAGGAGAGATTGGAGACATTAAGTCAATCCTTTCCGTGTCAAAGCAGGAAAAGAATACAATGCTCGATCTTTTGAAGAAAAGCGGCATTACCAATCCTGAAAAAAAATATATTATCATACTTAATCCATTTTCTCGCATGGAAAAAAAGGAGCTTTCCGCAAAGACCTGGATAATGATCATTCAAAGATTACAAACAATCATTCCTCCAAACGGAGTCATAATTGTTGAGCAGGGATATACAGATAATCATAAAGAAAAAATCGATACTATAAAACACGAGATTTTCAAAACAAAAAATCTTGATAAAGACCGTGTAAAATTACTCATATCTCCCGATTCCGAACACAAGCAGCTTTCACTCCGTAAACTCATCGTATTGATCTCTGTATGCGATATGCTTATTGGGCCAGATACATTTAGTTCACATGCCGCAAACGCTTTTGAAAAAGATACCATAACAGTATACACAAAGAAACTAAGGGAATATTTTAGACCTTTGGAGTTTAACGGCATATCCCCTAATTCGGTTTTCATTGAACTCACCCCGGACGAACAAGTCTTCCCTGCCGATATTATTGATGAAAATGAGCTGGAGTTTATGGCGGCGGCATTTAAGAGTTTCGGACTTATAAAAGATCGAAAGTTTAATGCTTTTTTCACAAAGAACAAAATCCCCAAAAAAACCATTGAAAACCTAAATTTTTATTTTGAACGGCTCTTCGAGTCAGTATCAGAAAAGAAATATGATGAGGCGCTTAAATTATGGCAGGATTTCGCCCTTCTTAATAATAAGGACTTCAGGCACCTCGTATCACGTATCAGAGAACCCTACCGGACACTTTTCACGGAAGAAATCAACATGCTCCCTCATTACATTGTTCGTAAGGACCCAGCAAACCCGGGTATAGCAGGCTATCTACTCGCATCAAATCTGTATAAATTTGTATCCCAGATTAATGCCTATCTTGGATTTCGGATACTTTTAAAACAAAGAGTAAAAAAACGACTTGATAAATACATAATGTCACAGAATGAACTCGGTAAAGAAGATACGGATATCGTTGGGATTAAAGGAGCTTACATCAGTGAATTAAATAAAATCGATAACGTCAACACTCCTAGAGGATTTATAGTATCAAAGACTGCATTCAAAACATTTATGCAGCACAACAAATCTCTGGCTCAATCAATACGCAACACACTTCACACACTGGACTGCAAAAATCTCAGCAAGGTTATTACTGCCGCAACGCAAATAAAAAAACGTATTTGTGAAGCACCGCTGCCCAAAATACTTGACCAGATCATCACTGATAGTTATATCAATCTCTGCAAAGATCTTGATCATCCTGACAATGCGCTTCCTGTTGCCGTAAGAAACTCCCTCATCTCAGAGAAACTGCCGCCCTCATCACTTGCAGGGCAAATGCATACTGATTTGAACGTGATAGGTATAGATGCAGTAAAGGAATCTATTAAAGAAAGTTGGGCATCTCTTTTCACCGCAAGAAATATCCTGCAAAGAATAGATGTCGGGTTAGATCCCATGGATGCTGAATCAAGCATCATTATTCAACAAATGATTAATAGCAAGATATCCGGAACCGGATTCAACTTTGATCTGGCCTCGGGTTGGCATGAACCAAAAAGCGGGGTTGTTTCTTTTGATGTATCATACGGACTTGGGGAAAGCATTGTAAAGGGTCTCACTAATCCCGATAGATTTCTCCTGCACTATAACTCGGAAACACAATCTTGGAACATCGTTGCCAAGAGTCCTGGCGCTAAAAAAATCGTAATTGTACCCAATGGCGAAGGAACTAAAAGCACAGCTACAGCTCCATCTCATAAAGAAAAATTCGCCATAACCGATATCCGGTCAAAAAATATAGCCGAAACGCTGTCCAGAATATCTCAATATTTTGGAAACGATATGAAAATTGAATTTGCCATAGATTCTGAAGACAGATTATGGATAACTGATGCATTCCCGGAAACTATTGCCAATCAACCTTCATATATAGTTAACTTAAAGAAAAAAACCGTTCCTATGGATGCGGCAAGGGAAGCGCAGATAATTACTCAAGGCATTCGAGGATATGGCGCGCATACAGGTACAGCGGTCGTTATAAATGTAGACCAGATTGAATCAGAAATCATTAATAAAATTGGAAAACCAGTTAAAGAAATGAACGAGGAAGAAGAGACATTATATGAAAGTCTGCGGTTACAGAAATTAACTCGCGAACTTAAAAAGATAAAAAGAGGCAACATCCTCGTAACAAAGATGACTTCTCCGAACATGATACTTGCGCTGAGGAATGCAGGGGGCATTGTGGCTGATCTTGGGGGAACAACTTCTCATGCATCAATAGTATCACGAGAAAGAGACATCCCTACTGTCATTGGAACACAAAATGCCACACAGGTCATACGTACCGGGGATTTAATCACCGTTGATGCGAATACAGGAAAGGTGTACAAAGGGAAACTTCCCGTAATAATTGAGGGAGAAGATATTGATACCCGCAAATTACCAAAAACCAAAACAAAAGTTGGGCTCATTATCACTACTCCAAATAAAGCACGTAAAATCGCCGCGCTACAATATGCTAACTGCCATTACGGTATGAGCCTTGTCCGAGGGGAATTCATCCTCGGTGAAATAGGTATTCATCCTGAAATCCTTGAAGCATATGATTTTTTTACAAGAGCTGTAAATCAAGGTATAACTGACTATCGATCAAAAACATTCAACTCTCTGGTTAAAAACAAAGAAATGAGAAAATACGTATTAAAAATTAGAGATAATAATGCGCTTAGAAACCACATTACAAATATGATTACAGGATATCCATCTGGAAAAGCATTTTATGTACAAAAAGTGTCCCAGGCAATAGCCGCTATTGCGGCAACAACACTCCCTGAACAACGAGTAATCTACCGGATAACAGATTATAAAACAAATGAATTTCAAAAGCTTATCGGGGGAAATGTTATCGAAGGTGAAGAAGCAAATCCTGCAATGGGTAAACGTGGCCTTGCAAGAATGCTAGACATGAAAAACCATTCAACGTTTGCATGGGAAATGGAAGCTATAAAAAAAGCGCGTGATATGGGATATTATAATATAGCAATTATGTTCCCCCTTGTGCGAAGACCGTCAAATCTTGAAGAAGGAATAAAACAGTTAGAACGTCATGGGCTTAAGCGTGGACAGAAAAATCTCAAAGTTGGCATGATGATAGAAACTCCTGCAAATGTTTTTCAAATAGACGAGTTTCTTGATAAAGGGCTTGACTTTGTATCGTTTGGGACTAACGACCTCACACAATTCATGCTTGGTTGTGAACGCGACAATAAAAAACTTGAGAGGCTTTTTAATGAAAGTGCGCCCTCAATAATAAAAAGTATCCTTTATGTTGCTGCTATCTGTAAAAAACGTGGTGTTGAAACAGGGTTTTGCGGCCAAATGATCGCAAATAATCCTGATACCGCAATAATGATCGCACCATTTTTAGATTCGGTGGGAGTTACTCCTGATGCATACTTTCAGACTGTACAAAACATAGCTGATTTTGAGAAAATAATATCTAAAAAGAAATCTACTTCCGCACAATCTGACAGCTATACAATACCTAAAAATGTTGGCTACCCCGAAACAGTATCAATATATGAAATCAGTGGTAACAGGTTATTCTTGAAACGGATAGAAAAACACCCGCTTTCTTTCACCGATAGGGAAAAAGAAGCATTCATTGACCTTGTCAAAGACCGCATTATTCAGCTATCACCAACAGCAGGTAAAAACGATACTCTCGTATATTCAGTTACAGATTTACCGGTAAACGCCTATCTCAGCCTTGAAAATTCTAAACTTTTCGAAACACATGAAGAGAATCCTTTAATCGGTTTTCGCGGCATGACACGGCATCTTGCAAATAAAAATAATGAAGCACTCTTCAGACTTGAACTCCAAGGTGTGAAAAAAGCCCGCAATAAAGGATATAATGTCGGCATATTATTAAAGATGGTGCGAACTCTGGAGGAATTAGATCAAGCGCTTGCTATTATCAAAGAGGAAGGACTGGATGATGCCCCGATTGGCTTTGATATTTCTGTTTCAGCAAATTTAATAATGATACATGAAATTCTTCAAAGAAAAATTGATTTTGTCACTGTAAATAAAACATCTCTAGCACAAAACCTTCTTGCATCAGAGATTGCAGACGATCGGTTTCTTAAAAAGGATCTACACTCTGAAAAAGTAAAGAAATCAGAACTTGCAGAACTTCTTTTAACTGCACTCGTAAAAAACCCCGAAAGCCTCATTCAGTATCTCAAAATTGAAAATGCTCTCATTAATCCACTAAAGATCGTATCTACTGCCTGTGAAACACATAAAACGAAAATGGGTTACTTGTATAATGAAACAACTAAACGGGCGGGAGTAGAGCTCAAAACATGGAAAAACCTTGCCATAGCGAATAAAATGCCACAAGAGGAACTTGATGCCTTTTTCGAAAACATAGAAATTAATCGAGAAATCATTCCCTTATCAAAACTTATTCCCACACAAAATATTATTTTTAGCGATGAGATAGAAGTAAGAAAAGACGAATTAAAGATCGGCATCATGGCGCCAATACTTGCCATACGATATGGCCCTAATTCTAAAGAAACATATATTGTCGACGAACACGGACATTACCGATCATATCTTGCGTATAAAGAAGGCCACAAAGAGATTGAAGCGCTCGTCATTGTACTGCCATCAACGATAGACAATCTGCCTCCAGCCCTCGAATCTATGTCTAAAATACAAGAAGTAATCAAAACAGGGAATCTAAAAACCATTGCGGATATAGAAGTCAAAAAAGGATCAACTGAACTCTCACTTTTTGAGGGATATGAAAAGAAAGAAGAAAAACCGAAAAAATTTATAGTTGATATAAATGAAAATCTTATTCCTCTCTTTATTGCCCGTGAATATCCGGGAGCAAAAAGAGTTCCGTCCACAACAACGCTTCTCCATTTAATTTCAAGTAATGAGTATACCTATTTATTTACAACAAGGCCTTCTATACCGCCATTTGTTTTCAACGAAGACCAAATCAAACAAACAGCAGAATTTAGTAAGAATTTTGAGTATTTTATATACAATAAATCGATCATTATCATTCCAAAAGATCTCATCACAAAAGCAATATCAAACGACTTGAATAATATAACTTCTCTCACCAGCGAATCACCATAAACTCAAGGAAGAATCAACAAATACAACAGCTATCTCACCCTAATACACTCATTTACTATCTAATAATACTTATTGCAATTTATACCCACCTACGCGGTGGAATTGGGTTGTTATAAAGCTTTTTCACTGCGGCGGTGGAGTTTTAACTAAAGCGATGGATCGTAAACGGGTATGAGTGCTATGCAAAGGTTATTCTTTTATATCAATATTATTGATGCCGGTTTTTTCAAATTCATCATAATATTTTTTAGAAAACGCCGCTTCTTCATCTAGCCGCTTTTCAAAATCCATTGCTTCTACTTTTTCCTTACCATACATGTTCACCATGTCACGTTCAGCAAGCCGCGTTGCAAGTTCTTCCCAAAAAATATTATTATCATATTCGAGAATAAACTTGTGGTTTTGCTCTTCAAACTCACTTGAAGGTAAATATCTTTTCTCTTTCTCATCATACTGCACACATTCATCTAACCCCTCCTTTTTTGCCTCCGAGAGTAGATGACTAAAACATTCGTCAAAATCAGTAAAAGCGTTTTCTATGGCCGGAGCGTCAAGCATCCACATCCCCAAATACGCCATTCTTAAAATCTTATCTAATTGCTCCTTGGTTATTTGCATTGCCATAATATGCCCTTTCTTTCATTGTGGCTTTAAATCGATTACTTTACTTCTCAATGTACGTGCAATATCAGTATATATATCATCCTCTTTTATCCCCGCTCTGTCCACTAATTCTTTAGGCTCTACCGGTTTTCCAAATATAACTTTTATCCTGTGAGGAGTTGTTTTTTCTGCTGTTCTCGGCCACGACTCAAATGCCCCATCAATATATACCGGCACAACCTGTACATTTGTTTCTTTCAGCACAATGCCTATCCCTTTCTTGAATTGTTTCACCTTACCATCTATTGACCTTTCACCTTCAGGAAATATTGAAAGGATTTTCCCATTTTTCAGTACATAATTTGATATTTTTAACGCATTAACCAATTCACCCGCCGCATCAATCTGAATTACCCTCATCGCTTTCATAAGGTACTTAAGATATCCGCGCTCGAATATTTCCCTATATCCCAGAAAATACGTTTCTTTTATATATCTATATCCTAAAGCTTGCATTATGGCGAGACCATCAAGATAACTGGTATGGTTCGCACAAAGTACAAAAGGGCCCTTCCCGGGAAGATTTTCTTTTCCTTCTACAGTAAAACCACACCGCACTTTAAAAAAATATCCATAAATACACTGTGCCCCAATCGTTATTATTTTAGATATAATAGAAGGCTCTAACTCAATCTTCTTAAGAACCGCATCTGGCGGCAATACCTCCAATACTTTCTCCCACAAAGTCTTCGACTCATTCATTTTAATACATGTAACGTGTGGCGATAACAACTGCAGTTTTACAACCAAATCTTTTACTGTATACACATCAGAAAGAAAATCATCTGGAAGCTCATAGTGCAACAACTGTGATAAATCGCTTATTATCTCAACACGCGAAAGGGAATCTATCCCAAGATCAAGCTCTAAGTGCTCAAATAGCGTAACTTTTCTTTTACATCGTTTACTGAGATATTTCAGTAAAACACCGGTAATAGATAATGCATAGAGCTCTTTATCTGCATCTGATAACTGTTCTTCGCCGCCCACATCTTTTTCCTGAGATAATTGTTTTACATACGCATCTTTCACCTCGTATCTTTTTAGTTTTCCAAGGCGTGTTTTAGATAATTCTTGGTCTGTTATAATAAATCCCATAATTCTCTGATAGATAGGAAGTTCTTTAGAATAATTTTCAAAATCCCATCTGATACTGTTTTCAATATTTATTATTCCCCTCTTTTTAAAATATTCATAATCAGGCACAACAACAGCATGTATCTGGACATGTTCCCCTTTTTCAATATCAACAACACATATTTCCTTAATAAAGTGTGACTGTTTGTAATGCGATTCAATTTCGTCCGGATATATATTTTTCCCAGAATCAAGAACCATAACCTCTTTTAATCTGCCGGTAATATAAACAAACCCATCACCATCAATAAAACCTTCATCCCCTGTACAAAACCATCCATCTTCTATCACAGCCTGCGCCTCATCCGGGCGATTATAATAGCCCTCCATTACATTTGGTCCTTTTACAAGTATTTCACCTTTTCCTTCCTTATCAGGCTTATCTATAGATACTTCTACTCCCGGAATAATTTTCCCTACAGAACCGATCTTATATGTATCCAGTGTATTTATTGTAACTACCGGACTTGTTTCTGTAAGACCATATCCCTCTAAAACAGTAAATCCTAATGCAAAAAAATACTCCGTTATTGATGGATCTAATCGCGCACCGCCACACGCAATAAAACGAAGTTTTTCACCAAATGCACAGTGCAATTTTTTTAGACATATCTTAGAGGTATTCATCCGTGTTTTGCACCGCAAAAACCAGCCACTTTTTACGGTAAGCTTCAATAGCTCTTTTCTTATACCCTTTATACTGCCCATCCTTTTTTCAATACCTTTTTGAAACATTGATAATATGTGCGGAACAAGCGTAAGGATTGTTACTTCTTTTTCGTTCATACACTGAATAATCTTTTCTGGATCAAAGTGTTTTATGTATATGATACGTGCACCACAGATAATAGGAACTAATAAGTTGCACATAAAAGGAAATGAGTGGTGAAGCGGTAAGATTGATAAGATAATATCGTTTTTAGTAATAAGGTTTAATGTTTGTATCGAAGATAGATTTGAAGAAAAGTTTTTGTGTGTCAGCACAACACCTTTTGGTCTACCTACAGTTCCTGATGTGTAAATAATTGACGCAGAGTCTTCGACTCTACCACCTTCGGGGGGTCTCCTATTGTCCATAGGACTCTTGAAAACTGTTTCTAGTGAAACATATGCAGTATCTTTATCAGAAGCATCTATAATGATGACCTTTTGTACTGAAGATGCTTTTTTTACTCCCGTCAACAACCTACGTGTACAAAAAACATACCTGGCGCAACAATCGTTAATAATTGCTTCTATTTCAATATCAGATGATTGTGAATCTATAGGGACAGCGATACCACCTGCTTTAAGAATGCCAAAATAAATCATTGGCCACTCAGGCATATTCTCTAAGATAAGGGCAACTCGATCGCTTTTTCGCAGACCAGAATCGGTTAGAAATGAAGATATCTTGCTAATATTCTCGTATAATACCGCGTAGGTATATGAACGATATCCAGATTCATTTTTAGCTTCTATAATTATTTTGTCAGGATTATTTTCTACTGTTTCTTTTAATTTTTTGTGCAATAAAAAAGCATTGTTCATATATGTCTCACTGTTTCATTAACATATATATTATTATTATCAGACCAACAGACCAGCAGTAAAACGAGAAATAATAGAGTTTATATGCCCGCACCAATTTAAGAAGCAATACCAGTGAACAGTACCCTGCTATTATTGAGACAAAAAAACCAATGAGAACATATCCAATATCGGTAGAGGAAAAACTGACGACATCTTTACACTGAACAAGCGTTGCACCAATTATTGCGGGAATAGATATAAGAAAAGAGAACTTTGCGGCCTTAACCGGATCGATCCCTCTATAGATACCCGTTGATATTGTAATACCTGAGCGTGATATACCCGGGCATATCGCGCATCCCTGCACGATACCCAGCAGAATAACATCTATTATGTTTATTTCTTTTTTCTCTCTATGTAAATAATACTTCGTAAAAAACAGGATACCCCCGGTAATGAGCAAAAAGAACCCTACCATACCTATTGAACCAAACAATGATTCAAACCAGTCTTTCAATAAAATGCCCATTATTCCCGTTGGTATCGTCGCAATAATGATATATATCCCCATTCTGAATGTGGAACTCTCTTTATACACATTTTTATTCCCTCTCAGAATGTCAACTGCACCTTTTATGAATCCAATAGTAATGTCGCAGACATCTTTCCATAAGAATAAAAGGACGGCGATTAATGTACCCACATGCAAAACAATATCAACAAAAAGTTGAGGTTCTTCAAAACCAAACAGATTATGGGTAATGACAAGATGCCCCGAGCTTGATACAGGCAAAAACTCTGTTACACCCTGCACCACACCAAGAATCACATTATAAAGTATTTTTTCCCACATAATTGCCTCATACCTTCAGCTATAGTATTATTCATTATCATTTCTTGTTTCTACGTATTTCACTCAACAAATCCTCTAAATTATTTACAGAATCTTTCTTATTCATATCAATATAAATAGTTTTCTCTCTTAATTTTGGTTCCACCCTGATAACCATAGGTTCTAAAAGCGGTATATCAACGGTATTTATTGCACCGCTTTTATCGACGTAACGTGCAATATTCCCAAGGATACATCTGTTTGAATAGTGTGAATTCCTGAGATCTTGAAGCACTATTGGTTCCTCACCGAGACGCTTCTGAGAAATCAGTTCATTGGGTAAAATAGTTTTTATATCAGATGATTTTATGCCGATCAGCGCGACACATTGCCATTTACCAACTTGGGTAACCACAACAACATTATTGGGGAACACCCTCAGAAATGTCCTTGCTATAAGCTCAAATGATTCTCTATCATGCTGATACAAAGGAATCCACTGGCAAAAGAGCCCGTCTTTATTCAAATGATCTCTAATATTCACAAAATGTTCATATGTATATAATCTATAGGCACCCTGATTCCATGCAAAAAACAGATCTCCTATAATGACATCATATCTTTCTTTTGCAGTACCAAAGTAATGCACTCCATCATCTTGTACTATGGTTACTCGCGGGTCTTTATAAAAATAATTTGATAATGGACCAAAGTATTCTAGTGATGCATCAATAACTAAAGGGTTCATCTCTACAACTGTTATTGATTCTACCGCGTCATGTTCCTGTGCCCCACTCGCAGTCATCCCTGTTGCAAGACCGATATAGGCAATATCACGGGGATTTTCATGCATCAAAAGCGGAATATGACTCATCAATCTATTCCACTGAGGATATTTTCCGGAAGATAACGTAAAGTTATTGTTAACAGTCATAATAATGTTTTTTCCGCGTAATTGTTTCACGCATACCACACCGGAAGGACCAACCTTGAGGTTAATAAGGGTTGCATCATCCCCGAGTCTTACGTGGGGTATAGTAATACTCAAAAACATAACAAAACACGCGCATATCACCGCGCCCCATACCCACGCACACCACGTGCTTGATCCTCTTTTCATTTTGGTCATCATGAGTATCCACACCACTAAAGGGACTACCCCAAGAAGCACGCATGATCTCCATATGCCAAAACGCGGTAACAGAACAAACTGGACCAATAACGCACCAATAACGGCACAGAGCGCATTTATTGACAATAACCATCCTATGATCTTTATCCCTTTCTTTTCATAATTCTTCGCTTGATCCAATAGCCAGGGAAATATGAGACCACACGTAAAAAGAACCGGACCGGCACTTACAAGACCAACAATAAGCATATAGGTAAGATATACCTCTAATCTGCCGGTAGAAATTGATATCATTTTCAATCCATTCGTAGCTTTATAAAAAAGTAATGGAAACACGCACAATGTACCGGCAATCAAAGGCACAATAAAAAGCAGTGTCTTTTTGCGTGAATATCGCCCAAAAGAAGAGATAAGCGCCGCAAATCCTAAAATCGCAATTACTTGAATGAGTATAATACCAAATGACCACGAACTGTTATGCCCCACTTGTGCACATGCGTGGAGCATTACCACCTCAAATCCGATAACAACAAGTCCGCTCATTCCGGCTAGGGTATATAAAATTGTTTTTTCAATATGATCCTTGTCTTCTCTATGAACATTTTCGAGAGAGGTATATCTATTAATATCCCGTTTAGAAAAAATATGGAGTATAAACGCGCTTATTCCTAAAAGCACACTGAGTGCCATAACCTGCTGTAATGTCCCGCTGACACCGAAGGAATATATAGCATAAAAAGTTACGCTTATTATGCCTACTACACCGCCGAGCGTGTTTCCTCCGTAGAGTACGGAGACTTTACCTTTAAACTGGATGTTTCTTATCGCTTCTATGAGTGCAAGTAAAGTACCTCCCATAAAAAATGTGGGGATTCCAACAAATGCACCGACGACTACTATCTTTACCGACGTTTCTGTTCCGAAGAAAGAGGACTCAAATAATGGATAAAGATTATAACAGGCTGCAAACAATGTTGGCAGCATGGTAAGCGCTATGGCAAGCTCTAAAAGCGCATACGAAAGCCACGGTGACTTCTGTAAAAGACTCCATAAACGAATGCTAGCGGCACCTAATGATAATGCAACAAAGAAGACAACAATAACCAGGGTAGAATTAAAGACTGATACGCCAAATATATTTGCAAAAACACGATTCCATAACGTTTCATAAGCTAACGCTGCAGCTCCGGATAAGATTGCTAATATAAATGCCCAGATAAAATTCATATAAACCTTTAACTTTGGTTGCGTTTTTACATGAATTATCTTATAAATAGAGTTGATTCGCTACCATTAATTACATTTTATGAAAAAATATATAATAACCCTACTCTCTTGCATTTTTATTTATACTGTGTGCATACCTGTCATATTTGCTCACGCACAATTTAAGCTTACAAAAAAAGAGTTTAAAGAAATAAAAGACGGAAAAATTATCCTTAAGGAAACACACCCTCATTATCTCAAAAAATATTCTAATACTCCATGGGTTGCAGTCACTTTCTTTGAAAGAACTCCTATTGAAATTGCAGGTGTCATACTTGATTTTCATAAATACACAAAAATGTTCGCGAAAGTAAAAGACCTAACAGTAAAACCCATGGGGCAGTCACGATACCGCCTTATATATACGGTGAAATCAGGGTTTTTCACGTTTTATTATACGATCATTATGACCTATGATAAGAAACAAAACCTTATCTGGTGGGATCTTGATCCAAAAGAAAAGAACGATTTTAAAACATACAAAGGATATTGGAAGTTCATCCAAAGAGATAAAGGTACCGTTGCAATATACTCAATATCCCCTATCGCAAAAATAGCCGTCCCTGATTTTTTACAGGAAAACGGTTCTCGTAACGAAATGCCAAAAACGGTACAGGAAATTAAAGACTGGATTAAAAATAAGGGGCAGGAAAAAACTTCCCACCCCTCAATTCAATTAGAAACACCTTTTGAGAAAGATTCTACGAGCAATTGGTAACCATTCTTTAGCATATATTCGTTTCAAAGCAGCATTATTAACCGTTATACCAAACACTTACATAGCGCATGTATTGTTTTTTATTTTACCCCTTGACATCTAAGGTTATATATATTAAATTAATATTTAAAATGATCGTTTAAAATAGTTATTTTATGTTTTGGAGATGTTTTTATGACTGATAACATTGATACTAAAGAAAATACACGGTTACGTGTTCTCAAGAGCGCCTGCGACATCTTCGCTGAAAAGGGCTATGACAACACAACCGTGCAAGAAATATGTGAAAAAGCCGGAGCAAATGTTGCTTCAGTAAATTATTATTTTCGAAATAAAGAAACACTGTACGAGGAAACGTGGAACCACGCATATACTCTTGCAAACAGCGCCTATCCACCATTTCTTGAAGAAGAAAAAGATATTTCTCCAGAAAAACGTCTCCACACATACATTAATGCTATGATACGGAGGACACTCGATGGTGGCGAGGCAAGCTATTTCTCAAAATTCATGATAAAAGAGCTCGCAAAACCAACACCAGCTCTCAAACACATTGTTGAAAAAATTCTTCTTCCCCAAACTGTATACATTGAGAAAATAATAAAAGACCTTCTCGGCCCAAAAGCAACCGATACACAAGTCAGGTTATGTTTAATGAATATAATCAGCCCACATGTGCTTTTTTCGTGCAATACCCCTATACGAAATATTATTCAATCAAAACAATCCCCGCTTCTGCCCGATACAAAATATCTTGTAGAACATATCGTTACATTTGTCCTGGCGGGAATTAATGATCTAAAAAAACGCATTGAGGAAAATGATCATGAATAAAAATACTATACAAGTAACACTACTCATCACTAGTTTAATGATATTTTCCTCGTCTTGCACATTTTTACCAAAAATAAAAAAACCTCCTGAGGGGAAAATATCCGAAGCATTTACTGAAAGTGACAGCAAAGTAAAAATGCCCGATCAGTGGTGGACTTCATTTGAAAATAATGATTTGAATGCTCTTATGGGAAAAGCTTTTGTAGGCAACCTTTCACTTAAAGAAACCTTTTATCGCCTTAAACAGGCAAAGGCGCGTGCAGTTATTGCCGGTTCTGAACTGTTTCCGCAAATCAATGCTACGGGCAATGCAAGCAGAAACCGCACGATGAGAGAGAATGTCACAACTAATACAACAACCTGGGGAACTCAACATAGAAAGATCTCGACCACTATTCAGGACTGGGCGGTGGGTATCGCGGCAAGTTATGAAGTCGATCTCTGGGGACGGATTCGTTCCGGACGAAGTGCAGCTATATTTGAGGAGATGGCATCTGAAAAAGATCTTGAGACATCGGCATTCAGTCTTTCTGCTGAAATCACTGACCGATGGATCAGAATACTCGAACAACGTGCTCAAAAAAGACTATTACATGAGCAGCTTAAAACCAATAAATCGTATCTGGAACTCGTCGAACTACGATACAAAAAAGCAATTGTCTCATCGCTTGACGTCTACCAGCAAAAACAAACCGTTGAATCTATACGCCAGCAGATTCCGCTTGTTGAAGCGCAGGAACAGGTTTTACTACATGAACTAGCGGTACTCTTAGGAAAACTTCCTCGGACAAACATGGATATAACAGAAAAATCTCTTCCCCATCTTCCGGCACTGCCTGAGACAGGGATTCCCGCTGATCTCTTACAAAACCGCCCTGATGTAAAAGCCGCATTTTTGAGACTGCAGGAATCTCGCTGGAATGTATCAGGGGCTATCGCAAACAGATTGCCCGCTATTAATCTTACAGGGGCAGCATCGTATGATACTGAAGGTATTGAAGATCTTTTTGATAACTGGTTTTTTAATCTCGGATCAAGCCTCGCAATGCCGCTTGTCGATGGATTTAAGCGTAAAGCAGAGGTCGAGCGCACCAAAGCGGTTATGAATGAATATTTAAACGCGTACAGAAGAACGGTCCTTAACGCAATAAAAGAAGTTGAAGACGCATTAATACGCGAGAAAAAACAGATTGAGCACATTGATTCATTAAAAGATCAGATAGATGCCGCACGCAAGGGTCTGGAAGTTGCCGGTGAAAGATACTTAAAAGGCGTTAGCGACTATCTTCCTGTGCTCACCCAGCTCTCTGCGGTCCAAAGACTGGAAAGAGATATGATCACCAGTCACAGAAATCTACTCGTATATCGTGTAAATCTTTATCGGGCGCTCGGAGGTACCTGGACTGACAATATAGAACAAAAACTAGAACATGAAACTGAAACAGCTACGGCTAAAAATGTGAGGAAATAACCATGGAATCACATAATACTCAAACACCTTCTAACGATAGAAAACGGAGTTTTTTACCGGTCATTATAATTGGCATCGGCGTCGCACTTGCCGCTATAATTATACTGACTAAACCGGTTGAAAAACAAAGAAAATTTGAACAGGTGCCTGTTCTTGTTCAAGTTGAACCTTTGAAGAGTTCTTCCGAACTCATAACTGTAAGAGCAATGGGGACAGTGATACCCGCTCAGGAAATCGTCTTAAAACCGCGGGTAAGCGGTGAAGTACTAGAAATTTCCCCTCATTTTATTCCCGGTGGCAGATTTAAAACAGGAGAGCTTATTTTACAAATAGATCCTGCAGACTACAAACTCATTGAAGAACAAAAAGAGGCTGAAGTTGCACGAGCGCAATATGATTATAAAATGGAACTCGGACAGCAGGAAATAGCAAAACATGAATGGGGTATGATTGAAACAAGTAAAGATCAAAACGAACTTGACCAGGAACTTGTACTTAGAAAACCGCATCTCAAAAAAGCAAAGGCCTCACTAGGCGCAGCACAAGCGTCTTTAGAGCGTGCTGACCTCGACCTCAAAAGAACTTCAGTAACCGCTCCTTTTAATTGTGTTGTACGCTCAAAAAACGTAGATCTCGGGGCACAGGTTGACCCGCAAACACAACTGGCGACACTTATTGGAACTGACGAGTACTGGGTACAGGTCTCAATACCGGTAAGCAGACTCAAGTGGCTTACGTTACCGACAAACATACATAAAACAGGGTCCAGCACTGTTATACAATTATCAGCCGAAGACAACAGAGAAAACGAATGGGAAGGACACATCGTTGGAAGAAACAGCGAACTTGAGACACAGGGAAGAATGGCACAGGTCTTGGTTTCCGTAAAAGACCCTCTTGACCTTGATCACACTGCGGGTCCAAAGATACCGCTTCTTATCGGTTCGTATGTAAATGTTCAGATCGAAGGAAAAACAATAGATGCCGTATACACAATACCGCGAAGCGCCCTGCGTGATGGAAACAAAATCTGGATTGTTGGAAGTGACAATACGTTGCTCATTAAAAAAGTTGCAATAGTCTGGCGAGAAGAAGATCAAGTGTACGTCAAAAACAATATAACCAACGGCGATTTGCTCGTAACAAGCAATATTCCTATACCGGTCGCGGGGATAAAACTTGAAATCGAGGATAAAAACGAATCTGTAAAATAACACATACAAGGCAGATAAACATATGGCAGATAGCGATTATAAAACTAGTCATAAAGGCCCTCTTGCGTGGATGGCAGGAAATACTGTAGCCGCAAACCTTCTCATGCTTGTTTTTATTATTGGCGGATTATTATACAGCACAAGAATCAAGCAGGAAGTTTTTCCGAGCTTTGAACTTGATATGGTGAGTATCTCTGTCCCTTATCCCGGTGCAAGCCCGGAAGAAATTGAAAAAGGGGTTATTTTCTCTGTTGAGGAAGCAGTAAGAGGACTTGACGGCGTTAAGGAAGTAACATCAAAATCACAAGAAGGTGTCGGCACCGTTAGGGTTGAAATCCTGCTTGGTGAAAACAATCAGAAAATACTTCAGGATATAAAACAGGAAGTTGACCGCATAACATCTTTTCCAGAGGAAACTGAAGAGCCCCAAATAACACTTCTTACAATGCGAAGACAAGTGCTTCAACTTGTATTATATGGTGATACAGATGAAATAACTTTAAGGAAACTCGCTGAAAAAGTCCGGGACGAACTGATTCAGTCTAAGGACATCACGCAAGTTGAGCTGGGTGCTGTACGCCCGCTTGAAATTAGCATAGAAGTTCCTCAGAGCAACCTCAGAGCATATAATCTTACACTTGATGAAATCGCACGGAAAGTAAAACAAACATCAGTTGAACTTCCCGGAGGAGGTATTAAAACAAATAGCGGTGAAATACTCCTCAGGATGAAAGAACGCAGGGATTACGGAAAGGAATTCTCAAGAATACCGATCGTTACCAGCGCGGAAGGGACCGAAGTTCTGTTAGACGATATAGCGACTATCGTTGACGGATTTGAAGATATCGACAAGTATGCCCTCTATAATGGCAAATCATCAGTGCTTGTTAATGTCTATAGAGTAGGGAAACAGACCCCGATACAGGTCTCTGATGCGGTAAAAAAATTCGTTTCTGAGAACGTCCATCTCATTCCTCCCGGTATTGGGATCGCTGTACAAAATGATTCTTCAGACATCTATCGTCAGCGCCTCAATCTCCTTATTAGAAATGGACGCATAGGTCTTATTGTCGTTTTTATTATTCTCGCACTGTTCCTTGAAGCCAGGCTCGCGTTTTGGGTAACAATAGGTATACCCATATCATTTTTGGGATCACTTCTTTTCCTGCCCGTTTTCGGGGTCTCTATCAATATGATTTCTCTATTCGCTTTCATAATCGCACTCGGTATTGTCGTTGATGATGCGATTGTTGTCGGTGAAAATATTTATAAATACCACCAGGATGGGGTGCCCTTCCTAGAGTCCGCTATAAAAGGTGTCCGTGAAGTAGTTATGCCGGTGACATTCAGTATTCTTACTAACATCGCTGCTTTCATGCCACTCTTTTTTATACCAGGTGTAACAGGTAAAATCTTTCGAACAATACCAGCTGTTGTTGTCGTGGTGTTTTTAATATCACTTGTTGAAAGCCTTCTTATTCTTCCCTCTCATTTAGGTCACCAGAAAACAAAACGGGGTAGATTTGGTGCATGGGTCCACGGATATCAGAAACAGTTCAGTGACGGTTTTTCGCATTTTATTAAGACGGTTTTTGGTCCATTTCTGGAGAAAGTCATACATAAACGCTACGTAACCATTGCCATTGCAGTAAGTATTCTTATTATAACAATCAGCTTCATGACCAGCGGCAGACTTGGCATGACACTTTTCCCGCGTGTTGAATCTGACCTTGCTGTTGCGGGTATAGTTATGCCGTTTGGCTGTTCTGTAGAAGAAACGGAAAGCGTACAGAAAAAACTCATTACGGCACTCAATGAAGTCGTAGCAGAAAACGGCGGAGAGGAACTGGTGAGCGGAATATTTTCTGAAATCGGTGCCGCAACAAGTTTAAGCAGTATGCGTGAAAGGCAAAGATCAGGGGCACACCTCTCCCAAATTATTGCGTATCTGACTCCTCCGGATGTCCGGCCGATAGGAACGGCAAAACTGGTAAAACTCTGGCGCGAACGTGTAGGAGAAATACCGGGTGTTGAATCCCTAACCTTTCAATCGGATGCAGGCGGACCCGGGTCAGGATCTTCCCTGAAAATTGAATTAAGCCACTCAGATATAAAAGTTCTGGAAAAGGCAAGCAGTGAACTTGCCGATGCCTTGAGTTATTTCCCAAAGGTTAAAGACATCGATGACGGTTTTTCCCCGGGAAAACAACAGCTTGATTTTCATCTCTTACCTGAAGCACGAAGCCTGGGATTGAATACTCTTGATGTCGCCCGTCAAATACGAAACGCCTTTTACGGTTCCGAAGCATTGCGCCAGCAAAGAGGAAGAAATGAGATTAAAGTAATGGTGCGGCTGCCAAAGTCAGAGCGTATATCAGAATATAACTGGGAAGAGCTCTTGATATCAACACCAAGCGGCATCGAAATCCCTATACTGGAGGCAATTGACTTTAATCGGGGGAGATCCTATACCTCTATTGAACGTCGTGAGGGAAGACGCATCGTAAATGTCAGGGCTGACGTAGAACCAAACAGCCATTCCGGTAAAGTTATTGCGGCACTCAAGAAAAATACACTCCCAGAACTCACAAGAAAATATCCGGGATTGAATTACAGTTTTGAAGGTAAACAAGCAGATATTGCAGAAAATCTGGGAAGCCTGAAAATCGGCTTTTTGTTTGCTATGATACTTGTTTACGGGCTACTCGCCATCCCTTTCAGAAGTTACATTCAGCCGGCAATAGTCATGGTCAGTATTCCGTTTGGCATAATCGGTGCGGTTATAGGTCATTTGATTATGGGATACAGCCTGAGTATCCTGAGCATGTTTGGCATTGTCGCTCTTTCGGGGGTGGTCGTGAACGATTCACTTCTTTTAATCAATTTCGCAAATAATGCTCGGGCAGAAGGAAAAACAGCTTTTGAAGCTATAGTGCTTGCCGGAACACGGCGTTTCAGACCGATCATACTCACAACCATCACCACATTCGGCGGTCTCGCACCAATGATATTTGAAACCTCTATGCAGGCACGATTTTTAATACCAATGGCAATCTCTCTCGGATACGGCATTCTTTTCGCCACTGGAATAACCTTACTTCTCGTCCCCAGCCTATACATGACGATAGAAGATGTAAAAAAGGCTTTCGGATTACGCATGACACATCATGAGGATCATAATTGATATTTACGTGCTTGACTCGACCGCTACCGGAAGTGGCTCAACAATAACTGGTTCTGCCTTGAATTGTGGTATATTTGACACATCAATATGATAATTCTTCACAATATATCCTTGATGCTTATCGCTATATACTCTGTTATTATCCCACTGGCCACCTTTATAATTTATTGCAAATGAAATAAATTGATTCCCAAACGGTATATCACGCTCAGCGATATAATACCCGCTCTTTTCATCAAACAAGAGTATATCGTCCTGAATATTGTACCACGGTGCATTTGAAAGAGTACTATCAGCCGTTCCCCACCTAATAACATTCGGAACAACATCCCTGTTTTTCGGATGCACCAAAATTCTAATTTTTTTACTTCCACTGCCATCAGTAATAACGCGGAAACGGAAGTAAGGATACTCTGTGATAATACTCTTATTTTCAACATTTGTAGCCCACTGCTTGATATATTCTGCAGCTACTTGTGATGCTTCAAGCACATTACTTATGTAAATTGAATTAAGCTGGTATTTTAAAATATCTCCGCTGTTATAAAGATCTACAAGCATCTCAAAAGACTCTAAATACGCTTCAGGTGTACTATCACTGGGAATAACAGTATTTCCTGAGCCTTCTTTATAGTTAATCGGCTCACCTTGAATACCAATGAGTCCTTCCCAAAACGGCGGTGAAAACTGCAGCCCGCAATTTGCTGATACATCGGCCTCAGTATATTCACACGCGCCTGTACGACGTTCAGAATCCTGCACCTGGACATCAGACGCTGCGAGAAGCGCTATCTGTTCATCAATGCTGAAACTCGGTATAAATATCAGTTTTCCTTTTTTGCCGTTTGTTTCCATTTCACGATTTAATTTATTTGCAAGTTTTCTCATTTTTCTTCCCATATCCTCACTAGCAGGATACGGCTGCACATTTCCAAATATAACTACCTGAACGCCTTTTCCCAGAAGAACCCTGAGATTTTCATCAACAAAAGCTCTGTTTCTCCCTCCTTTTTCCGGAACAAATCTGCCCGAATAACTGACAACCATAAGATTAGGATCAATGGGATTAGTATCCGTTAGTATACCCTCGGCCTTTAATATTTCATTTTTCTTGCCCAGCAATAATTCTCCGAGTTTTCTTTTCGCTTCTTTCTTTACTTCATTGATCTGGAAAGTGGTGATACTACGCGCCATTTGATCAAAAGTAGTTTCGGACTGGCTTTTATCGCCGTATTTTTCGTGGTATATATTCCTAAATTGAGTGGTAGAATAATTAAGATCGTCTCCGTTTGTTACCCCATAGAGCATCTTTAACATGGGATCATACCCTTGGACCTCATAGGCATGAATACCGCTCACTCCCTTGGTATAATCTGATCCACGCAACCCTATGCTTGCCATATCAACTTGTTTCTCACTATTTACCATAAGCCAATGATACTCACGAGGAATACCCATATTGGTAAAAATGCGTGCCCACCAGTCCTGATAAGCACCCTTAAAGCCACGGTTACGATAGGTATGGGTTGTTCCTGACAATAATGTATTGTTAACGATCTGATCAGCAGGATTCTGCACCCTATCCATTTGAGCCCATGCCGAAAGCAAGAGGGACTGGCTGTCATTCAAATCAACCACCGCACCTTTCCATTTCTTCCCAAGTGTTTCCTTTCGTTTAGCTTCATTCCACTTAATGAATTTCCATGCGGCTTTCGTAAAAAACTCCGTAAACATATAGTCTTCAACCGCCTCTAAACTGTCACTGTATTCGTAGAGCGTTTTAACAAAATACGGATCATCTATACCAAGTGATTTTTCAAGGTATTCTTTCTGTTCGCTTGTGAGGTTATCTCTTATCATATAGGTAACCATTTCTTTACCATATACGTCACGGACACCTTTATACACCTCTACAACCACATCATCAGTCACTAACCCGTCTTTTCTAAATATAACTTCTAACGGAAATGTATATATTTTTTCAACTTGCGATAATGGGACCCCGATTGCCAATTTATCAGGATCTGAGTTTGTATAATCAACTTCTCCTAATGTCTCTTTATCTACACGTTTATAACGATAATAGGGCTCAACAAACACTACATCAAGCCCAAGCTTCAAAAGGCCTTCTGTATGATACTTCATAACTCTGCCCAGTCCGCCTTTTAAAGCGTGTCCTTCAGGCGTTACCATGTACACTTTTCTCCCCTTCATATCAGAAAAGTATCGATCAACCCATGTTTCGGCCCATTTTCTCAGTTGCACTTCACTCACACCTTCTTTAGCAAGATACAATTGTAAATAAAGAGAATATGTAAGCGGGGCAGCGTATAAACTATCACCTTCGTCAAGTGTTTCTATCCATTTCACCAAATCCCGCTGATCCGCTTGTGAGAGTAATGCAACAGCCTTACTTATTGGATAACGCGCTTCAATAGGAAACTGTTCTTGAAGAGCTGCAGCGTGAGAGAGTTTATCAAATATTATCCGTAATTGAGAATAATCATTCTTTTTTCTACATGTATTCAGTGTCCCTGCTATCATTTTTCTGATGTTTTGTATATCAAACGCCCATACAGCAGCTATAATAGGATCCGTAGCCAAATCATAATATTCTTGATCATCTTTTTTAGCGATATACTTAACGATCCCCTTATCCATAAGTGACATCAAAAGATAGCCCATGTACCTGTAATCTTTATCCGGATGAGGATCGCGGTTGATCCCGTATTCCTTTAATTTTTTTGCTGTACTTGCAAATAAAAAGTCTTTAGGAAGTTCATTCTTTGTATCAAAAAATATCGAGCACATAACCTGCATTTCGAGCCAATTGGGTCGGTATGGCTTGCGAGCATCATATACTTCCTGCTTTGGATCGTAGGGCGGATCAGCTACTGTCGTATATGTTTCCTTATACGTTGCTGTATCTGTATCGTCGCTTGAAATATCAGTTAATCTCGATTTAAATGTGGTCTCTGGGGCAAGATACTGATTTGTCACACATATTCCATGTGAAGAACACATGGCAATATAAATCAGTGTAGTTATAAAAAATACAGTATGTTTTCTCATATTATCCGTCTCACTGCTCTTATAAACGTTACCCCTATATTATACATGAATTTGTTCACATGTCAATAGGCTGAGACGGAAAAGTACAAATAATTTGGTGCTTTAAGTAGGTCTTTCTTAGGAAACATGTAGCGTTTCAAAGTATTAAGTCTACGAATAGAAAACTGCCCCAACAAGGATTATAGAGATGTACGAGATTAATTTAATGGTTACAGCAACCATCTAAACAAAATGATAGGCAATGGGACAAAAAAATTCCCCTCGATAATGAAATCGGGAGGAATTTTATATTTAATTTTAAAATAACTCTATTCCTGTATATCTACAACTTCAACCTGTGTCTCTGGCTTTAATTTCTCTTTTGCATCAATAACTACCAATTCACCAGGTTTGAGACCTTCATCAATTTGTGCATTATCAGTTGTTGCATACCCTATTTCTACCTCACGAGGCTCTATTTTGTTCTCTTTACTTATCACATTGACCATGTATCCACCCTCGCCTTTATTAAGCGCAGATGTAGGGATAACTATTGTGTCGTCTTTTTCATATACCTTTATGATAACCCTAGCAAACATACCCGGAAGTAGTAATATATCAGGATTAGGTACCTTGGCCTTTACCGTTAGTGTTCTACTCCCCTGAACTGTTGATGCAATACTGTAGACCTCACCGGTAAATTCCCTATCAGGATACGCATCTACCGTAACATGTACCGGCAAACCTTGTTTTATCTTCTCAACATCTTTTTCAATAATACCCATCTCAATCAAAACATCTTTGACTTCAATCAAGCTGGCAACCTTCACTGAGCTCGTCACGTATTCACCAGGTTCAATGTCTTTTGAACCAAGAATACCGTCACGATTAGCATGAAGATATGTCTTCTCAAGCTCCTGATTTGATGACTCCAACTCTATACGTGCAGCATCAAGCGCTTGTTTAGCTCTGTCATATTCAAGTTTTATCTCATCAAGCTTCAATTTTACTATAGCATTTGCTTTGTAGAGCTTTTCATGTATTTCAACTTTTTTACCAGCAGATAAAAGATTCGTCTTCGCGGTATCAAGTTTCGACTTTCTAAATTGAATTTTCAAATCAGCGTCACTATGCCCCAACTCAGCAATTATCTGACCTTTTTTAACGAGATCACCTTCTCTAAAATTAAAATCTTTTACACGTCCTGCTGTTTCAAAACGCATATTAACAGTACTCGATCCTCTCACTGTACCAATGTTAGGAAGATTATCCGCATAGTTTTGTTTTGATGTTTTATACGCCTTTACGCGAGGCAATTCACGCTCTTGTGGAGCCTTCTTTTTCTCAGCTTGTTCTTTCTTAGCCAGCTTTTCTTTTTCTTTTGAAGATTGGAAAAAACCACTTTTATTGACAACAAACATTATGGTCAAAAAAACAATGATAATACCTATTACTATTGGCACTTTATTTGTCTTTTTTGCCTGTTTCATAACAATCTTTCTTTAAATTACAAAATTAAGCGGGGTTTTTATAACCCCGCTTAATTAGTTTACATTACTACACAATTATCTACATTACAAACTAACGTGAACCACCTTGGAACAACTGCTTTACCATATCGCGGGTAACAAGATCTTCTGCATTAGGTTGAAACGGCTTCTGATCAGCTGCACTCTTGAATGGTGAGTTACTGAGCGATCTATGGCTGACAGAATCGAACTTCCACACCTGCCACCATTTTTTCTGTGTAGCGCGTGGAGCTGTAGCTTTGCCTTTTGCCCACGGCATCCACCACATATTCTTTGGCTTGACAATGCCAGTCTTTGTGTCTTTTTCCCATGTTTCCCACCAACGATCTTTGAGTGTTGCCTGGGTTGTACCGTCTTTTTCCCAGATATCCCACCATTTTTCGTCAGGTTTAACAGACTGAACGATTTTTTCTGCTCTAGAAAGTTCCGCAGCATAATTGCTGATATTATTTTTAGATCGTACAAGTTTTCTTCTCGAAATATTTTGATCGATAAGTGACTCTTCTATCTTACCTGATAATGGATCAAAATATCCTGTTACACCAACTGCTTTATTGATCTTACAAATCGAGATGAAATAGTTCATTGATGCTCTATTAAAACCAGTCTTGTGACCATTTGAGCGAATTTTTGAACGTAAAACATCCGCTAATTTTGCTTGGTTGAGATCGTACTGTGATTTAGCAATCTTTACTTCTTCATCACCAAGTCTCACTTTTCCCAAAAACCCATCAAGATTAAGTTTTGCTTTTTGATAATCAAAATATGATTTCTTAACCTCAAAATCGATAGATTTCTTTGCTTTATACATTGCTTCAAGAGCTTTATGATACGCAATTTGAGCTTGCACTACACTCATTGTTGCAAAATTATCAAAAAGTCTTAAAGTTGTGGTAATACTTTCAAAACGGTTAGAGGTTGTCTGACCAGCTGATGGAGCTTTGTCCTGATTAATGAATGATTCCTCTAACGTGTGCGGCCCAATAGGAAGACTGGCTTTAAGCCCGATAAAATATTCTTTTAACATATCAAGCTTTGTTCCATAATTTGCTTCCCTTTTGAGTCCATATGCACCAGTAAGGTCAACTTTTAAACGCCCCTTACTCTTTGAAATTTCAACACCATATTTATAGAACTGCACCATAAGTTCTTTGATATAGAAATCTGAGCGGTTGTTATATGCAAGTTTCAAGCAATCATCTAAATTAATTACAAATGATTCATATTCGCTCTTGGTCAGTCTCTGTACCGGAGCAATATCGAATACTGTTTCAGAATCAATATTAAGAAGATGTGCTAATGTCATTTTTGCAAGTTCTAAGTCGTGCTGAGCGCTTCTCTCTTTAAAAGAAACGTCATCATGCTGTGACTGGATATTTAAAACGTCAACATCCCTCGCAGTACCAATCTTCTTCTGGTTTACGATCGCATCTAAGTCACCTTTTGCAGTAACATGCATTGTTTCATGGCTTTTAAGATTTGCTTTCGCATTTGCCATTTGGAAGTATGCCTGCTCAACTTCAAATGTAAAATCGTCTTTAACTTTATCATAATTTTTCACTGAAACAGCCAAGCTGATCTTTGACTGACGCACCGTATTAATGAGTCGTCCACCTTGATATATCGGCTGTTGTAATTCAACTGCGAATTCTCGACCACGGAAATTTTGACCTCCAGGAACAGAACCTTCGATCTCTTCTTCTTTTAAGCTTGCGCTTGGGAAGAGACCTCTTTTTGCCTGAGATACTTTCATCTTAGCAAGAAGGACTTCTTCAAGAGCCACACGCATCGGCTTATGATTTGCAAGTGCTATCGTAACACAATCCTTTATTGTAAGCATTGTATAATCAGCCTTTGCCTGAGGAGCAAGAGGAGCTGTTATCACCTCAGCCTTAATTTCTGGTGTCATCGGTGCAGCAACCATCAGTCCTGGGATTTCCATAATGCCAGGAGAAACGGCTTTTGGCATTTCAACTGCAATCTCATCAGATATCATCTGCGGAGCTTTCTTTGCTTCTGCTCTTTCTATATATCTTAATGCTTTTTTATTTGCAGGATCACTTTCAAGTACGTTGTTCCATGAAGATATCGCCATGTCATAATCGCCATCACGATAATATTTTTTACCTTCATTTAATAATCGCACTACATCCGTCTGATCTTCAACAACAACCGGAGCGGCTGCAATAGGAACCATTTCAGGTTTTTCTTTTTCAACTTCAACAATAATTTGTTCTTCTATAATAAGCGCTTCACCTTTTGCTGCGTCTCTTTCTGCTACAATATCAGATGCATACTCTTCTGCAGCAGCTTCAGCATCTGCCTTGTCTTCCGCTGATGAAGCTTCAGTACCATAAATTTCTTCTACCTCATAGCCTTCAATATCATAGTCTGCTGTCATACCATTAAGTGACAAACTGAACACAGTTACTGATGCGACCATGAATGACAATACGACAAACCTGACTTTTCCCAGTTCCCTCAGATTCATTCATCTCCTCCTTTCAAATATTGGAAGTCTTTTGTCTTTCTTTATAGATACAATTATCCTAATACAAATTAATTTGGGAATATCTTACATTACTCAGAAAATTTGTCAATATTTTTTTATTTAAAAATAATTCATTTAAACCATAGCGGTACTATTTCTTAAATATTACGTTCTTACGCACTACACATCTACATTCATTAACGATCAGATAAAAAATATTTGTTATATATTTTTATCTATACATTCTTTTTATTCGCACACATAGGTTAATAAGATTGACAAGGAATTTACATGTATGTGGATAAATTTATTTTCAGATTTTGAATTTATTATTTGTTTAGAGTTTAGGATTTTCTTTAGGGTCTGTAGTCTGTGTAAGTGGTTCGTTGCATATCACTGTATAGTGTTTTTTCTCTTTATTTTTTCTTGACAGGCACAATATATAGTACTACTATCTTTCAAAAGAAAATTTATTCGTGACTTTTAAGCTAACCCGTAAAATAACGACTATATAACAATGTACTTTAAGCGAATTGAAATAGCTGGCTTTAAATCCTTTCTTGGAAAAACCGTCCTTGATTTCGAACCCGGTATCGCTGTTATTGTTGGCCCTAATGGCTGCGGTAAGAGCAATATCTCTGATGCGATCAGATGGGTTATTGGCGAGCAAAGCGCTAAGCTTCTCCGCGGCGCCCGCATGGAAGATGTTATTTTTAACGGTGCCGACGATAAAAAACCCCTCAGTATGGCTGAAGCTTCCATTACACTTGCTGATTGTGATAAGGACCTCCCTCTCGGATATAATGAAATAACGGTAACGCGCCGTATTTACCGTTCAGGTGAAGGTGAATACTTCATAAATAAGACCCCATGCCGATTAAAAGACATTAACGAGCTCTTCATGGGTACCGGTGTTGGAAAACAAGCATACTCAATTATTGAGCAAGGGAAGATCGGACAAATACTTTCAACAAAACCTGAAGAACGCCGACATATTTTCGAAGAAGCCGCAGGAATCACAAAATATAAAAGCAGAAAACGTGAAGCATTACGAAAAATCGAACATACCGAAGAGAACCTTATCCGCCTTAACGACATCATTAAAGAAGTGAAACGGCAAATCAATTCCATTAATCGATATGCGAAAAAAGCTCATGAATATAAATCTGTGTACGATGAACTTAAAGAACTCGATATTCATTATAATTATTATAAATACTTTGAGCTCAAAGCAGCTGCCGACGAAACGGCTAAACAAATAACTCTGATTAAAGAAAATGAATCGCAACATACGAGCCGTATTAGAGAGCTCGAAGAAGCATCAGACAAGGTTCGACAAGATCTCGATGTTTTAGAACAGTCGATCATGTCTTTTGAAAACGATCGCTTGTCAACTTCAGAAGCAATAAACCAGACTGAAAGCGAAATAACGTTACATGAGGAACGCGTGCGAGACCTAAAGCTTCTTGAAGAAAATGCGCTTAAAGAAATTGAGGCACTCAAAGAAAATCTTGGTCAGTTTGAAGCACAACAAAAAGGATCAGAAGAAGAATATACGCGTATTAAAGAATCAAATGTAGCACTCAAAACAATTATTAAAGAAAAGCATGAGCAGATCCATGCTTATAGTACACGCATCAAAGAGAAGGAAATGGAATTAGCGAAGAATAAAGAAGAATCGTTTGAGATGCTCTCCGTTGAAACAAGAACGCGCAATGAATTCTCAAACTTTCAAATGGAAAAAAAGAATGTATCACTTCGTAAAGAGAAACTACATGTTGAAAAAAATGAAATTATCGATCAGTGCGAATCAATAGACGCAGAATTCACAGCACTTAAGACAACTATAGACGAAGAAGAAATTTCTACTCGTTCACTCCGAGAATCTATACATGCTTTAACACACACTCAAAACACTATTTCTGAAGACGTAAAACAGCACACCGAAAAAATTCAACACTTGAAAGAGCAATTATCCGAAAAACGTGCAGATCTAAAACTGCTTAACGAACTTAAAGAACGATTCGAAGGTTATGATACAGGAGTGCGCTCAATACTTGAAACATGTACACAGGGAACAGCAAACGGTATCATAGGCCCCATAGCAGACTTTATCGAGATTAAGCCTGGGTACGAGCTTCCTGTGCAGCTTGCCCTTTCTCAAGACATGCAAGACATTCTGACCGATGATATAGACTCTATTAAGGATCATATTTCGTATTTAAAAGAACATGGAAGCGGACGAGCATCATTTATTCCCTTTATCGACTTTAAATATCGCATTAACACTGAAACCAAAAAAGATACTTTCGAGCACCTTTTACACAATCCATCCGTAAAAGGATTCGTTGCAGACTTTATCCAGTGTAAAACAACCTTTAAAGACATCATTGAGTTTCTCTTTAAGGACACTCTTGTCGTTGACACATTCGATTCTGCACTTAAACTCATTAAGCATGAGAACTTTAATTGCAATATCGTTACGCTTACCGGTGAAATGATTGACAAAAATGGTATTGTACGCGGCGGGAGCATACCGAAAGAAGAGCTCGAAATACTCAAACGTGATAATGATATCGAATCTCTCATCAAGACGATTCAAACACTTGAAAATGATATAGAAAACAACTCAGCCCTAAAAGATAAAGAAGAACTCGAACTTAAAAAGATTGTAGACGACATAACAGTCCAACGTGAAAAACTCAGAGAAAGCGAAGTGCTTCTCGGCACAAAAAAGAATGATTTTGATAAAGTCCGTTCACAAAAAGAGCGTTTACAGGATCATCACACTGTCATTGTTTCAGAAATAAAAGAACTATTCTCTGAAGACGAAAAAGTGACCCAGGAGATTGAAAAGCTCAATACCCTTTTAAACGAAAAAGAACAGGCAAACGTCACACTAAAAGTAAACCTTTCAGATATCGAAGCAACACTTACAGAGATCAACCGGGAAAAAGATGAACTCGCCGAAGAAATGACTCGATACAAAATTGATCTGGCATCTTCTGAAGAAAAAGAATTTAACACACAGGCTGGGCTGGGTAGAATTATTGAAGACCTTGCTTCAAAAAATGCATTACTCACCAGTCGCACACAGGACTGTGCAAGCTATAACGAGAAACAGATTGAATTTACACATTCCATTGAGGCGGCAAAAAATAAACTGTCATCCTTAACGGTAAAAAAAGAAGGCATAGAAAAATATCTTGAAGAAACAAAAATAAAAAAACGTTCGTTTATTAATGAACTATCCGAAATTGAAGAAGAACAAAAAGAGCTTAGATCTCTTTTAACATCATACAGCGAAAAACGTATGCAGCATGAGATTAAAATATCTGAAACAAAAATGCACCTCTCAGCAATGATTGAACATGTCAGAAAAGATTACCACATTGCTCTTGATGAGGTCTCTCTCTCTCTTGAAGAAAATACTGATTGGACTGCAGTCGAAGAGCGGATTGAAGAACTGAAAGCTATTCTCGAAAAAATCGGACCGGTGAACCTTGCCGCTATTGAGGAAAATGAAGAATTAGAAAAACGACACGCATTCATGGTCAAACAGCATGAGGATCTGGTCAAAGCAAAAGAAACATTAATGAAAGTTATCTCAAAAATCAACTCTACAACTCGTAAGCTTTTTATCGATACCTTTACCCAGGTAAGAACTAATTTTCAGGAAATGTTCGTACACCTCTTTGGCGGCGGTAAAGCAGATCTCATATTGGGAGATGAATCGGACATACTTGAGACAGGTATAGAGATCATTGCGCGGCCTCCGGGAAAGAAACTGCAAAATATTTCTCTTCTTTCCGGTGGAGAGAAAGCGCTTACTGCAGTCTCCCTGTTATTTGCAATATTCAAGGTAAAACCAAGTCCGTTTTGCGTCTTGGATGAAATTGACGCACCGCTTGATGAATCAAATATCGGCAGATTCACCGACGTCTTAAAAGACTTTGCTAAAGAATCACAATTTATCGTTATTACACATAACAAGAAAACTATTAGTTCTGCGGACATCATGTACGGAATTACTATGGAACAGATGGGTGTTTCTAAGGTTGTTTCCGTGCGGTTCTCACCAAAAAGAGATAAAGCTGAAAAAGAGGTGCAAGAAACATTACCTATCGAGGGTGTTCAAAAACCGTTAAGACACGAGCTCCGCTATGATGATGACTTGAGCTCTATTGATAAAGAATTAAATATCGAAATAAAAGAACCACTTTCACAGACTACTGACCTCAGTCAACAGACCTCAGACGTCAGACCAGAGACTACAGACACCGTACCTCAAACATCTGACAGCATACCACAGACTACGGACGTAAGACCAGAGACTACAGACTAAATCGTTGTTCATATCTCGTGATTCGTGAATCGTACCAAAGAAATCAATAAGTGAATTTCTCTAGGTGTACTCCCAATGGGGCCTCCAATTAAAAATAATACGCTATCCGCTAAACGCTATATTTAGTATATTATCTTATAGCATATAACTTACAGCTTACGGCTAAACTTTATTCCCTGGTAGGTATTTCTTCTTTCGAATTCCTTATCAATCTTATGTAACACCGGGGCTTTTTCCGTTGTCCACAGTGGTGCAATAAGTTTTCCGCTCGGCCCATCCCCCATCACCCGCTGAACAATTATACAAGGATCTAAATGTTCCAAAAAATCACATACTAAACTTACATACTCATCCACCTCAAAAAGGGGTGTTCCACCCTTTTTATATTTTTCTTCCAACACTGTGCCCTTAACAATGTGTAAATGATGAAGCTTCACTCCTTCTAAACCTAACTCTGATATCTTTTTTGCCGCAGATATATAATCTTCATGCGTATCTCCCGGCAACCCGAGAATAATATGCGCACATATATTGATACCTTTTCTCTTTTTAATGCGATTAATGGCATCGTATATTTCATCAGTACCGTGTCCCCTATTAATTGCACGAAGCGCCTTATCATTAAATGATTGGATGCCGAGCTCGATCCATACTTCGTACTGCGCAGTATACCCCTCAATTACATCTAACACAGGTTCGCTCACACAATCTGGTCTGGTACCGATCGCTATTCCTACAACACCCTCATGTTCATTAACTGTGCCATAAACCTCGTTTAATTTATCAGGATCGGCATAGGTATTTGAAAATGCCTGAAAATAAGCAATAAACTTCTCTACCCCATACCTCCTACTGAGAAACTCTATTCCCTTCTCTATCTGCTCTGATACACTGCTATTTTCAGAGCAATATGGAGCGCGATTACCGCCTTCGTCACAGTAGATACACCCACCTGTTGATACGGTGCCATCCCTGTTTGGACAGGTGAAACCGGCATCAATGGATATTTTATATACTTTTTGACCATACTTTTTTTTAAGATAAGTGCTGAACTTTGTGTAGCATTCCATATTAATTTAGACCCCAACTACATATTATTATTCAGCTGTAAGCTTTAAGCTGTAAGCTATATGTTTTAAGCTCCAATAATCAAATAGCAATTACCAAACAAATTTCAATACACAATGACTAAAATACCAAACCATATGTTTGATTATTGGTAATTATTTGCCCCGAGAAATTTGAAAAATTCCCGGGATTTAGTCCCTTGGGGAGAAATTGGTATTTGGTTATTGGTATTTAAACGAGATACGATTCACTAATAACGAACCACGAAAAAAAGCCCCGGGATTGTATTCCCAGGGCTTTTTTGTTTTTCTATTAATCAAATCAATTATGGATTTGATGGACTATCTTCTAATATTTCCTGAATCTGTTTTTTATTTAGAAAATTTAAACTGTTGTTTGTTTGACTAGGATCTGGTTGATTTGCATCTCCTCCACCAGTCTTTTTCTGTGCGTTCTGCGCAGCTTGCGCTGCTGCATTACGAACCGGTGGTAACTGTGATGGAAGCGCAGCTTTCATGCTCCCAGAATCGTCAATTGTTACGGTCATTCCCGCTTCAAATGTATGTGTCTCACTATATCTGCCTGAAGAAGTAACAACAACACTACCTTTTGTTACCGCAATAGTCGAACCAGTTGCATCTGTTTCTACCGCATTTGTCGGATTAATAGCAATTGTTGTACCATTTGCCATTACTACATCTACATCACCTGACAAACCCTCAATGCTAACGTTACCATTTGCATCAACACTTACCTGTATTGAATCACCGTCACCAAGACTGACGTTCGGACGACTATCACCAGCACCAAGCTCTACGAGAACTAAACCTTCTTCAGTTAAAATCTGTACCGTACCATCAGCAAGAACTGACAATGATACTGTTGTTCCCTTTACCGCTGCAACTGCACTTGGGGTAACAAACTCTGTCTTTGTTGATGTTCCCGGAGTAATCTTTGCCCACATGTCACCAACAAAAAGTTTAATTCTTCTCGTTACCTGTCCCGAAGATTCATCTTTAAGATCTGTTATTGTTGTCACACTATGATCTTTTATCTTTAATATCGATCCATCAGGATATACTATATCTGCTGTACCGTTTTCAGTCTTAATGCTATCTCCGCTACCCAACTTAACATCACTTCTCTTTATTTCAACCCACTTATCTGAATCTACGGTTTTCACCAACACTTTACCATCATACGATGATATTACAGCTGATGCATCATCTGCATATAAACTTCCCGCTGTTACAAATCCTATTGCCACAAAAACAGCCACTGCAGAAACACAGAGTTTCTTATAAAAAGACATGCCCACCTCCCGTTTGGTTTTCTATATTTATTTTCTAGAAGAATTGTAGGATAAATACAATTATACGTCAACAAAAATCTAACAATATTATCATCTTTTATCATTTCTTTTTTTATTTGATATTTTTGCCATATTATATTAAAATATTAATTGTAAATATACATTGAGAATATTACTTAAAAAATACAAAAGGGATATATATGAACCTTGCAGAATTTGCTGTAAAAAAGCCCGTGTCTACCATGATGGCGTATCTTGGCCTATTCCTTCTCGGACTCCTTACTTACACTATGATTCCTCAAGATCTTTATCCGCCGATCACGTTTCCACAGCTTACTGTTGTTACAAACTACCCGAATGCTGCCCCCGAAGAAGTGGAAAACTTGGTCACTAAAGTTATTGAAGAAGCGGTCAGTACCGTTAAGGGCGTAAAAAATATTCGCTCGGTTTCACGTGAAGGCACCTCTATGGTTCTTGTTGAGTTCACCTGGGGGACAAAACTGGATTTTGCTTCACTTGCCATGCGTGAGAAGATCGATTTAGTTAAGTCGCGTCTTCCCCGTGATGCCAACGAACCGATTGTACTTAAATTTAATCCGTTTGCGCGCCCAATGATGGTATTGAGCGTTACCGGAAATTATTCACCCGAAGACCTCCTGAAAGTATCGGAAAAAATACTCAAGGACAAGCTCGAAAAAGTAAAAGGCGTCGCTTCAGCAGGCTTAAGTGGTGGTCGGGAACGGCAAATATTCGTTGAAATCAATCAGGCGCAGTTAAAAGCGAGTCGCGCCGATATTCTCTCAATTGTCCAGTCACTAAAGGATTCAAATCTTAACTATCCCGGCGGATCAACAAAAGAAAAGTTTTATGAATATCTTATCCGGACAATGGGAGAATTCGAACATGTCTCTGATATTGGTAAAACAGTGATTACGCTTGAAGATGCGAAGGATCAAAGAAGACGAGACCAAGAAAGAAGTACCGGCGGCTGGGACCAACTTCAAATTAAAAGCGATAAAGACCGCAGAGGATTCCAGAAAAGAATTATCACACTAAATGACGTGTCAGTCATAGTGGATGACTTCAAAGAAATTGAAAGTTATTCCCGCTATAACGGTAAAAATAATATTTCTATTGCAATACAAAAACAAACCGCAGCAAACACCATAAAAACCGCAGAAAAGGTACGTAAAGAGCTCAAAAAACTCCTTCCCATGCTTCCTAAAGGAGTGGATGTAGACATTGTTTATGACCAGTCGATCTTTATTAAAAATTCTATAAGGGGTCTTTTTGATAATGCGTGGCAAGGCGGGTTGCTTGCCTTTATCATCTTATTTCTGTTTTTGAGGAGTTTTGTAAATTCGCTCATTGTTATCTTTATTATCCCAACTTCAATCCTGGCAACTTTTTCGCTGATGCATTTTACCGGGGTCTCGATCAATATGATGAGCTTGGCAGGGCTAGCAATGGGTGTCGGTATGATTATTGATAGCGGTATCGTTTTAATCGAAAATGTGTCTATCAAGAGGGAAGAAGGAATGGGACAAAAAGAAGCAGCAATTTCAGGAACATCGGAACTGGCTAAACTCGTTATTAGTTCGATACTCTCAAATGCTGCCGTGTTCTTCCCTATGATCTTCGTTATCGGTATCGCCGGTCAGCTGTTCAAACAATTATCAATGGTCGTTGTATTTATCCTGCTTGTATCGGTACCAATCGCTATAACTATTGTTCCCCGGCTGTATAGCATGGGAAACAGACCATTTGTAAAAAAACCAGAGTTTGGCATCATTCTTATTGCAAGAAAACTTTACGATAAAGCACTCAACATCTTTCTCAACTTTCCTATTACAAGTCTTCTTGCAATTTTTGTTCTTTTTATGTCCAGTCTCTTCCTTATGTCAAAACTTGATTTTACCGCTATGCCAAAAGTCGATGAAGGTAAATTCTCCATTAAAGTTGATATGAGGACCGGCACAGTTCTCGCTGTAACAAATGCGGCTGTTGAAAAAGTCGAAAAGATATTACTTGAAGCCCCTGAGATCAAAGATGTCACTGTGAGGGTAGGATCAACAAAATCGACAAAAGCCGGGGCATCCCTTGAAACACTCGGCAGCAATCAGGGTCAGATCATGCTAAACATGAAAGAAGGTCTAAAAATATCGACAAATGATTTTGTGCAACAGATCAGAGAAAAGATCGACAAACTGCACTTGAAAGAAGCGACCATAAACTATATCGTGCAAGACAGTGAAATAGGCTCTGCATTTGCCGGTGGGGCAGATATCGTTATTGATGTCAAAGGACCAAGACTTGATACCCTTGAAAAATTCACTAGAGAAATAAAAGCAGCACTTAAAAAAATACCGGGACTTACCAATATTAAAGACACCGTTCCAAAATCCGCACCTGAGACAAAAATATTGGTAAGAAAAGATAAAGCCGCTTCATACGGGCTTTCTGTTAAAGCAGTTGCAGAAACCGCACTCTATGCCGTCAAGGGTGTTGTCCCCACAAGGCTCAAAGAAGGAGGACGCGAAATCGACATCATGGTACGTATGAGAGAAGAAGACAGAAAAAATATCGATACATTGAAAAAATCTATTTATATTAAGACACAGCAAGGATTTGATGCCCCATTAAATGATGTGTGTACCCTCAAAAGCGGCATGGGACCCAGCGAAGTCATCCGACTCAATCAGAGACGAACCATAAATGTTCTCGCGAATATCTATGGAAGAAAACGTGTTGAAGTTGAACAAGAAGTTGAAAAAGCACTGAAGAGCATTATTATGACTAAAGCAGAAAAAGAAAACTACACCATTGATATTGGCGGTGATAGAGAAGCAACTCAAAAATCGATACAGAGTCTTGTATTTGCACTCATATTATCAGTACTCTTGATCTACATGATCATGGCAAGCCAATTTGAATCGCTCTGGCAACCGTTTATTATCATGTTCTCAATTCCCCTATCGATCATCGGTGTTGCAGTAGCGCTATATGTGACAAATACCCCATTATCCGGCGTGGCTTTTTTCGGTATCATTATACTTGGTGGTATTGTGGTCAATAACGGCATCATTTTGATAGAGAATTTCAACATGCTTAGAGAAGAAGGTGAAACACTCCGTGAGGCACTTGTTGAATCAGGCAGAAAGAGATTTCGCCCGATTATCATGACCGCTTTGACGACACTTGTTGCGCTTATCCCGCTTGCGCTTGGACTTGGTGACGGTGGCGAATTAAGAGCCCCAATGGCTCGCGCTATTATTGGTGGCGTATTTGCCTCAACTCCGCTTACGCTCTTAGTTATACCAACAATAATATTAGTAACCGAGAGATTATTTACGAAATTAAAGAAAAAATAAAGTGTGATTCTTTTTCGATGAACGATAAACAATCCCCTACGGGGACAATACTCAGAAAAATTTACTTATTAATTTTATGGGTGTGAACGATAAACGAGTTTTATGAATTTACCGCAATTTTCAATTAAACGCCCTGTATCCATGCTCATGGTGTTTACGGGCATTATACTCTTTGGTATTGTCAGCTATACAAGGCTTCCTGTAGAGCTGATGCCCAACATGTCTTATAAAACAATCTCCGTTATTATTCAGGCGCGCGGTGGTATCCCTCCCACTGAAGTTGAATCCCTGATAACGGTCCTTGTTGAAGAGGCACTGTCTACCGTAGCAAATCTTGAAAGCCTCAGTTCAACCTCAGAAAAAGGGAAAAGCACCGTAGCTCTCAAATTCCAGCCGGGAACAGACATGAATTTTGCTGCGCTTGAAGCGCGTGAAAAGTTTTCTAAGATCAAGAACAAATTACCCAAAGATATCGAGAAGCCCGTCATTGCAAAATATGAAGAGAATGATGTCCCTATCATGATCCTTGCGATCACGAGTACAAACAAAAGTTATACTGTTGAAGAAATCCGAAAGATCGTTGAGATAGAGATCAAAGAACGTATTTCTCGTGTACCGGGCGTTGCAAATGTAGACTTGGCCGGCGGCCGTGAAGAAAAGATCATTGTCGATGTCGATGAAGAACGCCTCAAAGCATATAAACTCCCAATGAATGAAGTAGTCAATAAGATCGGCATCGAAAACGTATCTCTTTTAGCGGGTTCCGTAAAAGATACCAGGATGGAAACAAAGATCCGAACAGCAGGTCTTTTTTCTGATATTAAAGAGGTTGAACAAGTCTCCATAAAATCAACAAAATCAGGTTCACTTATCAGGTTAAAAGATATTGCAAAAGTAAAACGTGATTATATGGAGCCCCAGGGATATTCTCGTATCAACACAAAAGGAACTGTATCACTCTATGTTCAACGCGAAAGCGCGGCAAATACTGTTTCTGTCGGTGCCGGTGTAAATAAAGTCTTGGAAAATTTAAAGCCGACACTTCCAAGACATATCAGAATACTTACCGTAAGTAACCAGGCAGATTTCATACTCCTTGCTATCGGTGAAGTAAAAAAAGCACTTGTCTACGGTTTTGTTCTTGCTACCATTATTATCCTCTTATTTCTGAGGAACATCTTTTCCGCACTTATCATTGTCATGGCAATACCGATTTCAATGATGGTCACTTTCGCATTGATGTATTTTACGGGCATCACTTTGAATGTAATGACATTAAGCGGACTTGCGCTCGGCATTGGTATGATGCTTGATAACTCTATTGTTGTACTCGAAAATATCTTTAAGTTGAAAGAAAAAGGGGGCGAACCGGTAAAAGCTGCAATTGATGGTTCTAACGAAGTATTGATGTCAATTTTTGCGGCTACCATTACCACAATTATCGTATTCTTACCGCTCAACTTTGTTTCAGAACAAATTAAAATACTCTATGGCGGACTTGCTATTACCGTAACCTATGCCCTTATCGCGTCGCTTTTTACCGCGCTTACAATGGTTCCCCTGCTTGGATCGAAAATGAAAGAACTTAAAAAAAGCACATCAGGCACTGCTCAAAAAAAAGGACTTCACAAAATATTTTTCAAATATTACCGTAAAATTCTCGTCTTAGTTATCAGATACCGTTATATTGCAATCATTTCAGCATTTGCACTTTTTATTGTTTCACTTTACGGGAGTCAATCACTTAAAAAAGAACTTTCCGGTGGGTCCGAACAAAGTAGGTTTACCATATTTGTTGAACTTCCTGACGGTGCACGATTAGAAATGTCTGACATTGTTGTAAAAGAAGTTGAAAAAGAAGTCAGCAAAAACCCTGATGTCAAAAGCGTGCAATCACGTGTTGAAGGATGGTCCTCAAAAGTATATGTAAACCTTAAACCGGAAAAAGAACGTCAGAAGCAGATGGCAGATATTGTAGAAGGACTTCGACCAAAACTCTCCAAACTCGGTAAAGCACAAGATGCATTTATCTATTTCTCGGCGGGACAAGAGTCGGGAGGAAAAGAAATACTTATAGATATTTACGGCCATAGTTATGACACACTCAAGAAACTGGCAATCAAGATATCAAAGGAAGCTGGCAATATCAAAGGACTTGTTGATACAAAGATCAGAATCACTGAAGGTCGTCCGGAATATCGCTTTTATGTTGATAAAGATGCTGCGGCCCTCGCAGGACTCACCACTCGAGATATTGCTGAAGAAATACATGCCAAGATACGAGGATTGCGTGCAACCGCCTTTCGCACCGAAGGGCGCGAAATTGAAATTATTGTACGAGACGATGAAAAGTACAGAAAGAACAAAAAAGATATTCAACGATTCGCCGTTTTTAACAAAAATAAAAACATGTTCTATGTTGATCAGGTAACACGGTATGAACCAGGTCTTGGACCAAGTGAAATATGGCGCAACAACAAGAGTAGAATGATACAGGTAAGCGCGACAGTTACCAATATGACCATCGGTACCGCAATGGAAAAAGTAAGCGAAAAGCTTAAAGACTTTGAGTTCCCAAAGGATTTTTATTGGGAATTTGGCGGTAACTACGCAAAAATGCAGGAAAATCAAAAACAGCTCTTTGTTGTCTTCCTTCTTTCTGTTCTCTTAATCTATATGATCCTTGCCTCATTATTTGAATCGTATATTCAACCATTTATTATTCTTACGGCAGTGCCGCTGGCTTTAATCGGTGCTATCGCCGGACTCCTTATGACACAAAAACCGGTCACTATGGGAGTACTCGTTGGGGCAATTATGCTTGCTGGTATTGTTGCAAGTAATGCGATCATATTGATCAGTAAGATCAATCAGCTTATGGCAAGTGGGTGTAATCTGTATAAAGCGCTCATATCTGCCGGAGAAAGCAGATTACGGCCTATTATTATGACTGCAGCATCTACTGTTATAGCGCTTTTTCCTATGGCCGTCGGTCGGGGCGGAAGTTCCGCGCTGTGGGCACCTTTGGCTATCACCGTTATGGGGGGTCTTATTACATCAACGTTTCTTACCCTTCTTATCATTCCCGGCATCTATTCTATGATTGAAGATATTAAAAAGATAAAAGCTCGCCCGGATGAGGAGCTATCATAAAACAATTCTTTAAAAACCCGTATTGACTAATAAGGAAGGCGCAGAGGCTGCAGAAGCATGCATTAACACTTCTGCAGCAAAAATAAAATGGGAATTCAGATCATATAAGCGGGACACGAGACGCTAGCTGAGATAATACAGGAAACTTTGAAAAAATGCGATATTCTATGAGTTTCATTATTGTTGAAACATCCTTTACTTCAGTAACTAAATCACTTTTGGCTTGAAGTAATTGTGCGGCTTCATTACCCAGATCCTTTATAAAATCCTCTATCGATTCATCGGTAACAATATCTTCTAGATACGCGATTAACTTTTCTAATTCACCTTTTTCAAGCCATACTCCCTGACAATCCATACACAGAAAAAGTATTACCTCATGCCCGCGATAATTCACCTGATACATCTTTTTTCCACATTGAGGACATCCCTTTTCTGAAACAGCCATTTGATGCTCTTTATCTTCTTTCCATAAAGGGATATCAAGCCATCTAATAAAACGATCTTCTTTTGCTTTCAGCTCATCCAAATGATCCTTAGTGATCCATATACCCTGACAGCTTTGACATTCATCAATGGTCACTGTATCTTTTACCGTTCTTTTCATATCTGTACTACAGTTGGGACAGCTCATAAACATCTCCTTTGGCTTACGGTATATGTACCTTTTACATTAATACAATTATAGGTGTTTTACTTTTCACTTTCAACTTTTTCTCTCAGCGCATTTAACTGGTCAACTCCGCGCTTTAGTGTTTCATCATTTACAGCATATGATATCCGAAAATGTGTATCTTTTTGTGAGAATACATTTCCGGGAATTATCAAAACATTATTATCGATCGCTCGTTCCACAAATCGCGAAGCATTCCCATCAGGCGCTTCAGGAAAAATATAAAACGCGCCATGAGGCTTTTCAACGGTAAAGGCATCTTTCAGACCGTTATAGACAATATCTCTTTTCTTTTTATAGTCCTCTATATACGGTTCCATAGAAAAATCAAACGCGTTAACCGCAGCTTTTTGCGCAAATGAAGGAGCGCACACAAAGGTATATTGCTGTAACTTTGTCATTTCCGCAATAATATCTTTTGGGCCTGCTGCATATCCAATACGCCATCCGGTCATAGAATATGATTTTGAAAAACCATTTAAGGTAATTGTATTATTATAAAGCGATCCCATATGAGTATAATCACCATCGTACGTAAAGGTATCGTATATCTCATCAGATAAGACAATAATCCCGTGTTCTCGGGCAAGATCTGCTACCATGGTCAGTTCTTCCCTGGTATACACTGTTCCTGTTGGATTCGAGGGGCTATTTATAATTATAAGCTTTGTTTTCTTAGTGATATTCTTTTCTATGTCAGATCGCAACAGGCGAAAATGCGGATAGGTATCAACATATCGTGGGACACCTCCCATCAAGCTCACCAGATGCGTATACATCACAAAATAAGGATCAGCAATAATAACTTCATCACCCGGATCGATTAACGCCATAAAGGCCAAAAGCAAACCGCCTGAAACACCGGAGGTGATTAATGAGCTCTCATAAAATATGCCTTTTTTGTCTAATTCTTTTTCAACGTTTTTGCGCAGTGGATCAATTCCCTGAGTAACCGTGTATTTGTTAAACCCACTCTCAATAGCTTTCACTGCTTCATTCTTGAGTATATCAGGCACATCAAAGTCAGGTTGGCCTATGCTAAGATTTATAGGATCTTTCATATTTTTTGCAAGCTCAAAGACTTTTCGTATCCCTGAGGAATCAATTTTTTTCATTCTTTCGGCAAACATATTACCCTCTTTTCAAAATAGTTTTTCCACGTGAATCAATAGCTACTATAACGGGGAAATCCTCAACTTCAAGTTTCCGTACAGCTTCAGTCCCAAGTTCTGAGTATGCGACAATAGAAGCCTTTTTCACGCAGCATGAGAGTAACGCACCAGCTCCTCCTACTGCTATAAAGTATACCGCTTTATTTTTTTGTATCGCTTTAACAACCTCTTGAGAACGCTCACCTTTACCTATCATACCTTTGAGCCCCTTTGCCAACAAGGCCGGAGTGAATTCATCCATTCTCGCGCTTGTTGTTGGGCCACAGGATCCTATAGCACGACCGGGTCGTGCGGGAGTTGGCCCACAATAATATATGAGGGCACTCGATAAATCAATTGGCACTCTTTTATTGTGCGCCAGCGCATGACATATTTTTTTATGTGCTTGATCACGTGCAGTATACAGTGCCCCGCTTAATAGCACTTTCTGCCCTGCTTTTAATGATCTTACTTTTCCTACTGTTAATGGCATTTGTATTTTCGTTTCATTCATTTTTTTCAGCATGTAACTCTCAATGATTTTTATATAATCTTTTCTTTATGTCTGAGCGCATGACAACATATATTTACCGCAACAGGTAATCCCGCAATATGCGTAGGATGCGTCATTACATTTACTTTAAGTGCGGTTGTTTTCCCACCAACGCCTTGCGGGCCTATCCCTAACGCATTTATCTTTTTTAACAATACATTTTCAACTTTTCTAATTGGCAATGACTTCTTTTTATTATTAATAGGCTCCATTAACGCATGCTTTGATAGTAACGCTGCTTTTTCAAATGTACCCCCTATCCCCACTCCCACAATAACAGGGGGACATGGTCGCGCACCACCAACCTTTACTGTTTCAACAATAAACAATGTTATATCTTCGATTGATGCGGTTGGATTAAACATCTTTATAGCACTCATATTCTCACTGCCAAAACCTTTCGGAGATACACTGATCTTTATACGTGAGCCGGGAACAATCGTAGTATGAATTATTGCCGGTGTGTTATCGCCTGTATTCTTTCTACTTAATGGATCAACAACAGAATTTCTAAAATAACCAGTTTTGTACGCCTGCCTAACACCCTTATCGATCGCTTTACTTAGATCGCCACCCACAAGATGAACATCCTGCCCAATCTCAAGAAAAACGACTACCATGCCTGTGTCCTGACACAAAGCAAGTTTATTATCTTTGGCAATACGTGCATTATCTACCAATGACTGCAAGCAATATGCCGCCAAATCAGATTTCTCTTTTTTTAAACTCTTTTTCAGCTCTATCATTACATCTTTGGGGGCGTTTATATTCGCATCAAGACACAGTTCTTGTACAATACGGGTTAGCTCTTTAACATGTATTTTTCTTACCATATATTCTACCGGTTCTCATAGTTTCTATTGCAATATAACTTGCTCTACACCGTTAATTTTTGCCTATCTCTTGATATTAGTCAACTGTTTGTTATGTTACATTCGCTCCATACCACGCACACCCAAGAGCACCTGCAAATTGTGGGCGATCAATTTTGACAATACTCACTCCCAATTCCTCTTGAGCAAAGTGTTGTATTGCAATATTTCTCGCACCACCACCAGTAAAAAGCACTGGAGTTTCCCCATCCAAGAATTTGAGTATATACAATTTTATCCTTAAAAATGCACTGTAATTAACACTTGATGCTATGATTTCTTTTGACAGGCCACTATTAATTTTTCCGATTACTTCGGTTTCTGAAAATACTGCACATGTCGCATTCAAATACTCGGGCGAATCATATTGCATGCCTAAATCATCTATACTAATACCTAATATCTTACTCATGTTTTCAAGGTACCGTCCTGTTCCTGCAGCACACTTATCATTAACAATAAAATCTTTTACTAACCCTTCTTTTACCGATGCCACCTTTACATCCTGCCCGCCAATATCAACTAAAATAAACGACTCATGTCCAGTTGAGTACCGGGCACCATATATATGAGCATAAATCTCTGAGATAGAGTTTTTACCACTGGCACCAATATTGCCTCGTCCATACCCTGTTGAAATGATTTTACCGGGACGTTCAGGAAACAAAGACATATCGATAGAAAATGAATCTTCCCCATGTTTTCCAAAACATTTATAAAAATCTACCGTATCAAATATCTGTTCCTTTGCAATCTTCTCATTCTGAACATAGATTATTTTAGTATTTCTACTCCCAATATCAACCCCGCAGGTCAACTTTTCTTTTATTTTTCCCGACTTTGTTATAGATCCAGAAATGTTCGAGGCACTTTTCTTCGGCAGGTGAGTACTCCCCCTTTTTATAGATAATGATTTTGTAAATGTATCAATTCTTAATTTTTCTTTTCCATCAAGTTTACCCGGTTTATCACACTCTAGAGCAAGTATCGGAACTGAAAGCTCTTTTTTAAATATTTCATGCTCTGCATGATGATGACAAAAACTCTGCACATAATGTATGATCCCATCAATGTTTCTCTTTTTTATCTCACCTTCAATATCCGCTATTTTCTTCTTTATACCATATGGGTACGTATAGAGCATATACTGTTGAACAACATCAGCTGCAACATAAGGCATTGCACATTGCCGCTGCATTTCATTAAAGACTACTTTTGCTCCGGACTGTTCAATGTATTGATAGAGATCGGATACTATAGGAGGCACACCGATAACGCCGATTCTGATAAGCTTGTCCATCGGTTCAGCAGAAACAGTTCGCTTTGAAACAACTTTATAGAACTCATCGAGTTCTCTTTCGAACGTATCAGGATCACCATTAAAGTCACTGCAGCTTATCTGCCAAATATGATTTTCAAAACCGCTTACACTACCAATACGCCATGTCAGTTCATCTATTTTTTTTACTTTTGATCTGATCCTATCAAGTTTTCTCTTTGTTTGTGCTACATCTTCCCAGGAAACATTAAAATATTTCATCAGCTTCTCTATTTCTCTTTTAAGCAAGTAGCTGTCCCCATCATACGGGTATGAAAAAGGAATTATTGATACTCCTTCGGTCTCTACTCGTTCACTCAACGATATGGCATTACTGCAATCTCCCTGTACAACGGCAATTATCTCTCGAATATCACGCTGTTTTATCGTTGCATACAGTCCTTTAATCCATGCACACATATTACGAGGAAAACCGTTTTCCTCCGCATATAAAATATGCCTCGACGGATCACTATCAGTAACAAACGCATTGTTAAGATCACAAGCACGATAACCGGCGGCGTAGACCACTTCTATAGGCACAGTTGTTGTTATTCCAATTTGTTTATTCATTTTGTGTTCCCTGCTCTTATAATTTAGATCACGTTTTCTATTTTTCATGGTACGTTTAATATCTTATGTATTTGCGGCATTACCCTCACTTCTAGAAGGGATTTATTCGCCAATTTAAACAAATCGACTAGCTTTTCTTCTGTTATTCTACATTTTCCATCTATATCACTCTCCGGCTGAATAAAAAATGGGATTGCCTTATCAATTTTTCTCACACAATCAATGGCACGAGAAAATTCTTTCCCTTCTGTCTCTTTACCCACAACAACTTTTATATAGAGATCTTTCTCTGAGGCCCTCTGCAAAAATTCTGTGTGCTGTGACCAGTAACTTTTTCCGCTACACGAACTTGGAAGTTTAATATCTATAGAAACAATATCAACATATGTTTTTATTCTTTCGAAAGCTTCTGGCATAGTACCATTTGTTTCAAGGAGTATCTTTACGCCCTCTGAACTTAATAGTTTTAACACGTTTTCTAAGAACTCATCCTGAACCAGAGGTTCTCCACCGGTAACACTAATCGTTCTAATATCTTCTTTTTTGCGTAACAATAAGATGTTTTTTACTACTTCTTCGGCCGTCATTTCTGACTGGGCAGCATAATCTGTATCACAATAAGAACACGCACCGATATTGCATCCAGCCAAACGAACAAATATATGTCTTTGCCCTACATATTTTCCTTCACCCTGTATGGAATGAAATATTTCAACGATTTTTCCTTTTATTTCTTTTTCCATCCAAATATGCCTTTTAAATATTCAAATTTATAGTTTTTCTTATAGCTTAAAGCTTACAGCCTATAGTTCTAAGATTATTTAGGGTTTAGAAATTCGAAATTAATATTTTATCTACATTTTGATTGCTGGATCAATGACCCCGGCATCTTTAAAACCTTTTGCTCTCAACACACAAGAATCACAGGTTAAACAGGGAACCTTCCCCCCATCGTAACAGGACCAGGTAAGTTCATAGGGAACCTTTAGGCGCATTCCCCACTTTATAATCTGGGCTTTTGTTTTATGTAAAAGAGGGACATTAATTTTTATACCTCGTCCTTCAACACCCGCTTTTGTTCCAACACGCACAATATGCTGAAACTCCCTGAAATATTCCGGTCGGCAATCAGGATACCCGCTATAGTCCACGGCATTGGCACCAATAAAAACTGCTTCCGCTTCTATCGATTCTGCACATGAAAGAGCATAACTCAGAAATATTGTATTACGAGAAGGAACATACGTGGAAGGTATATTGTCCGCACAATTCTTTCTCTTGCGAGGTAATGGAACAGCCTTATCTAGAAGAGCACTCCCTTTCCAAGGAAGCGCAATTTTTAGCGTACTGTGCTCAACCCCACTTGCTTTTGCAAGCTGGCGGGCACTCTGCATCTCTTTCTTATGCCTTTGTCCATAGTCAAAGATAAGACAAAATATCTCATAGCCTTTCTTCCGCGCAACATACAGTGTTGTAGCGGAATCTAAACCTCCGGATAATAATACGACTGCTTTTTTCATTCTTCTCTATAGGTAGCACAGTTAGCATTTGTCTCCCAGACAGAAACACTACTCATGCTGCAACTTTTTGGTAATTTCTTTTTCACATTGTTGTAGATCAGCTGCGCGATATTTTCTGCCGATGGGTTTATTTTTTTGAAAAATGGTGTTCCGTTAAGCACTTTATGGTCAAGATTCTTAATAAACGTATTTGTGATCTTTTTTAGCTTAACAAAGTCAACAACGAACCCATTTCTATCAAGTTCTGGTGAGCAAACCAGCACTTCTACTCTCCAGTTATGACCATGTAAATTTTCACATTTTCCATTATAATTTCTTAACCTATGTGCTGAATTAAACTCTGTTACAATCATTGCTTCAAACACTTTTGCCTCTTTTCATCTTGTATTTCTTGTTTTTTATGATAACCAATGTATTCATTCTTATGCGTAATGCCATTACAAAACAAAATGACCCCTTGAGCAATACCGCAGGCAATTTTCTCCCTATGTGTGTCTTGTGAAAGCTGTGTTTCTTCATGTGTATTGGAAATAAAACCAACTTCGATTAGCACTGCGGGCATCTGTGTCTTTCTTAAAACAAAAAAACGCGCTCTTTTCACCCCTCTATCACGTGAAGCAATATGTGTTTTTAAAGATGAATGAATGGAATCTGCCAAACCAATACTATATGAACGCGACTCACTCGAAGCTGAATCTAACAGTTTTAAATATAACCTCCCTATTTCATGATTTACCTGTGAAAATAAGTCGTATTTCACATATCCGTTGCCCTCACTAAATAACATCGTAGGATCCAATGAATCATACAGCGGATCAGACAGATAAAAAGTCTCATACCCATGAGCGCTTTTATCCGTGTGAGCGTTCGTATGAATACTAATAAAAAGATCTGCGTCAATCTTGTTTACAAACTGCGCACGTTCCTCTAACGAAATGGTCTTATCTGAGTCACGTGTCAGGAATACTTTAAAACCGTTTCTTTTTAGATACCTCTCTAAATGTAGTGCAATGCTAAGATTTACCTGCTTTTCTTCTATTCCATTTATACCAATTGCTCCGGGATCTCTTCCCCCATGGCCGGGATCTATAACAATAACTTCAACTTTCTCCGGCACTTTCTTGTCATCTGAGTTTACTAAAGCATAGTCACCTCTCACACTATAGGCGAAAGCCACTGGTGCATATACATGCACCAGTGAGCATACCATAAATAATAAGCTGAGAACAAACACTGCTTTTTGTAAAAAATGGTAAATATATGTATAAGAATTCTTTATCATAAACATGAGCACTGTATATAGTATCTATTACTTTAATTACTCGTCAAGCTCAAAAATATCTGTCTATAGACCAGAAATATAGATGCTATCAATCTAATACGCTTAAAAATAACTCTTTTACTATGTTTTAAAACGTTCTACAATACAGGCATACAAAAAATAAGGAGGAATATATGGCAAAAGCATATCTCAAGATAATTGTTGAAGGCGGAAAAGAATCTAAAATTAAGACTGCTCTTCTTAAAATAAAAGGGGTTAAAAGCGCTGAGCTGACTACTGGCGAACAGGATATTATTTGTCTTATCGAAGGGAAAACGCATAAAGATGTCCTGAGACTCATCATTGATAAGATCAGAAAAATAAAAGGCGTCAAGGAAACCGTCACAAACCTTATTCTGGAATGACAAAAACGTTAATCGTTCAGAGTTCAGCGTTCACCGTTTAGTTTTTGTTTTTTAACTATACGCTATGCGCTAAACGCTATCCGCTGAAAGAATACTATGTCCGATGAACTTGATCTCGCATTAACGTTACTTAAAGAGAACAAACTCGATGAAGCACGCTCATGGTTTAACCACGTCCTCTTCCATACCAAGTGTGATGTTGAGGAAAAGTTATGCACACGCCACCTAAAAGATATTAATGCCCGTATAAGCGAATTGCAGTCCATTTCTACTATCAGTATCGACTCGACCCTAAAAGAAAATTTATTAAGAGAATGTACTATTAAATTCGTTTCACGAGAGGCCGCTCACCGAGATCTCGCACAAAAAATCTTTACCGCAATACACAAACATTCCTATGCCAGCGACTCATCGATAAAGATCGTTTTACATGATGCCGGATTAACCCTGGTTATACACGGAAAAGAAAAAGACTCGCGATGCACACTATGCGCCAAATTCAGGAACAAACTAAAAGACAATCTCGGTAAAGATGGTTTTTGGAAAGAGGGGAAATGCCCGTTCCAGCTATAAGCTGTAAGTTGTAAGCTTTAGTGAGACACGAAGGGCACTAGTGATAACATAGTGGCTTTCGACTGTCGAACTATCCCCCCTTCTTTACGATTTTGGAGGCGAAGTCCGATAAAATCTAGGGGGGATAAGTCAAAAAACAAATATTACGTTTAGTGAATCGATCTAGCGAAAAACTTTCTATCGATGAATCATCAACGATCCCCTACGAGGACAATACCCAGAAAAATTTACTTATAAATTTTATGAGTGTAGACGATGAACTAAACTGCGCTCACCGCTTACCGATCAACTAACACCGCAAAATTAATGTCCGCCTTTGGGTATTTTTCCATGACATGCTTGTCTATTAGCACGTGCTTTTCTGACAGCTTTTTTACGGCTTGACTTACAAATTCGTTTCGCTCTATTTTTTGGCATACTACACTCCTTCTTTTGTCAGACTATAGACATCAGACCACCGACTACAGACCTTTTATTTAAATAAATTCACACCTAATAAGGGAAAAGTAAAAACTAATGTGGGGTCTTCAGCCAATTTAATAAAATATTATATTAATCCTTAGTTTTGAATTTTTCTTTTTAACTTTAGACTTTAGCAAAAATGGTGGAGGTGGCGGGAGTTGAACCCGCGTCCTTGAGCGGCTCGAATATAACGTCTACATGCTTATTCTATCTTTAGTTCTCATCTCCCAAAGGATAATAGAAAAACCTTAAAGGAGATCAGCAGCGTAAAGTTCGCTTCTCACCCCGCCGCATAATGAGAAACTAGCCTATTAATCGGCGTCTATAATAATGAACAGGCACATCACCATAGACGAGCTACTTAATTAAGCAGCGTTAGCTAACACCCCAAGATTAATTGATGGAGCCTTAATGGCTGGCACAATATTCTCAAAGGGTATAATTTTACCTTTGTCAGCATTTATGTGTTTGCCAGGTTTTTAGGAGGCCACCTGACACCCTCCGCATGCAATTATACTCTGCAATCACAAGTCGAATCCGAATCACCCCCATACTAAAACAGGGTTATAATTGTAAAAGAGCAGGTACTAGCTACTTATTGTGTTTTCTTATGGCACGTTGCATTTCTCTTTGAGAATCTCTTTCTTTGATCGTTTCCCGCTTGTCGTACTGTGTTTTACCACGTCCGATAGCGAGAGCCACTTTCACTTTACCTTTTTTTAAATATAATTTCAAGGGAATTAACGCAAATCCTTTTGTCGTCGCTTTTCCCGATAACTTCATTATTTCACTTTTATGGAGCAATAATTTACGCGTTCTCAAGGGATCGTGATTGTTAATATTACCAAAATCGTATGGACTAATGTGGAGGTTAAAAAGGAACACTTCCCCTTTAATTACCCGCGCAAAACTGTCGTTCATATTACCTTTTTTTTGGCGCAAAGACTTTACTTCTGTCCCCCGCAACTCAATTCCCGTCTCGAACGTATCTATAATATGATAATCATGAAGAGCTTTTCGGTTGGTAATAATAACGTGTGAGGTATTCTTATTCATCACTCACTTCGTCTTCGGACGTTTTCTTCTTCATTTTTTTCTTTGTTGCGGGCTTGGGATTTGTCTCAGACGATTTAAACCGCAGATTCTTGACCTTTTCCGTGTTTTTAAAATGAAGTTTTGCAGCTCTCTGCATTATATCCATTCCTTTTTCATTGTACATTTTAAGCGCCAGTTCATTTACCTTATCCCCAGCACCTTTTAATAACTGATAATTAAGCTCGACGGAGATTCTTCTCAAACGCTTCAAAAATTCTCCCCGAGCAACTATTGATGCTGCAGCAACCACTAAATCGCTTTCTGCTCTATGTCTTTGCTCTAAATTAATGTCTCTGCCCTTCTTGAGAAGTGCAGATTTCACCATTCTTTCATCAGCGAACTGATCAACAATAACTTTTGAGCATTGTACTTTTGTTACAAGATTTTCTATTGCACGAGCATGTGCCCACGCAAGCATGACATTTAAATTTGACATCTTTACATAAAGCTCGTTATACTTTTCAGGACCAATAACAACAACCGAATGGGGATATTTTTCAATAATTTTTTTATACAGCACATCAACTGCTTTGTCCGAAAGTTTCTTACTGTCTCTAACACCCATCTCTTCTAATTTTACAATCTCTGACGCCTCAGAAAACACACTCGCGACAACAAGCGGCCCAAAATAGTCCCCTTTTCCACTTTCATCAACACCAATTCTACTCTCACCATAATCAGCATCGATACGTTTTCCTCCGCTCATCGTAATTTTCTTCAAGAGCTGAGGTTCTAGATAAAATTCCACAAATTCTGACGCCATCTTACCTTGTATGACAAGCTTCCCTTTTAAATACATAGTAACGGAAAGATTTTTCCTTTGCGCGCTGAAATAGGTATAGGGAACCTTTTTAAACATATATCCACTCTCATCAAGATACTGCCTGAGTACAGGCACTTTATCTTTATCAAGATCACAGACATATAAACCTTTACCTATTAAATCAACCATATGGTACCTCATATTAAATATTTATAGAGTGAGTATAACAAATATACCCCAAAATTGCAATATAAATATTGCTAATTTTATTGCTTAAACCCATATCAGTAATGCGCAACATTATTTAGGCATAATTACATTACAACCATACATTTTTATATAAAATGTACTTTAACACTTTAAAACTTATTGCTATAATTACATATAGAGCTATCTAACTTTAAAAAACTCAAACAACAAGGGGGTGCTATGGAAAAAATCTTTATATTAGACACAAATGTTATTCTTCATAGTGCAGCTTCATTAAAATCATTCGGAGACAACATGGTTGTTATCCCTCTTGAGGTCATTGAAGAGCTAGATAAATTTAAAAAAGAGAGCTCTGAACGCGGGAGAAACGCAAGAGCTGCCATACGACAATTAGATATTCTCAGAAAAAGAGGTCGCCTCAGTGATGGCGTAAAAATGAAAAATGGCGGGATCTTCAAAATCTCACTGACTCAACCAGATGAAAAAATTGATTTTGATAAAAATATCACAGACAATAAAATACTTATGCTCGCTTACAACCTCCACAGGACAAATAAAGATAAAAAAGTGATTTTTGTTTCAAAAGATATCAACGCGCGCATTAAGTCTGATGCCCTCGGTATTTATACTGTCGACTTTGAAAAACAAAAAGTTGATTTTGAAAAATTATATACCGGATGGCAGCAAATGGATCTCAATAAAAAGAATTATGACACACTCCTTGCTACGGGTGAAATGCCAGTTGAGGGAAGAAAATTATGTCCAAACGAATATGTTATTGCATACAACGCAAGCAGCAAAGAAGATCATGTTATCTGCAAACACGATCATAGAAATAATAAGCTTGTGGTCCTCCCCAATGACAACTTAAAGCTTTGGAATATCCGTCCGCGCAGTTTTGAGCAGCGTATAGCCTTTGACCTTCTTCTTGACCCTGAAATTAAATTGGTAACTCTCGTAGGACAGGCAGGTACCGGTAAAACTCTTCTTGCGCTTACCGTAGGGCTCCAACAAGTTATCAATGAAAGTAAGTTCCAGAAAATGCTCATTTCCCGACCTATCATGCCGCTGGGAAAAGACATTGGATACCTTCCCGGATCAAAGGAAGAAAAGATCGGACATTGGATGGATCCAATCCATGACAATCTTGAATATATACTCAGTCATAAAACACCTGATATAAAGGTTAAAATATACCAGTTATTTAAAGACAATAAGATTGAAACAGAGGCATTAACATATATTCGAGGCAGAAGTATTCCAAATCAATTTGTTATAATTGATGAAGCTCAAAATCTGACCCCACACGAGATTAAAACAATTATTAGTAGGGCTGGATATGGGACAAAAATGATATTAACCGGTGATCCATACCAAATTGATAATCCATATCTTGATGCGAGCTCTAACGGTTTGTCTTATGCAACCGAACGATTAAAAGATGAATCATTAGTTGGAACGGTAACATTAACAAAAAGTGAGCGTAGTCCTTTAGCATCTATTGCAGCAGAACTATTATAAGGCTTCAGACAAGAGGCTGAAACAACGTTGAGTGCATAGTGTATGGTATTTTTGCTTTTTTTACTATACGCTAAACGCTCTGTTTACCATTACCTGTTATGGTAAACAGATAATTCACTTTGCCGAGATGGTGAAATTGGTAGACGCACTAGATTCAGAGTCTAGCGCCCGCAAGGGCTTGGGGGTTCAAATCCCCCTCTCGGCATTTTCGTTAATAGTTCATAGTTCAACGATAAACGCATCTACAGAAAAAGAAATACGATCATCACGATACTGAGTACGCTAATTATCGCAGCAGCAATCCAGGAAAAGTAGTTATAAAATTTTGAATTTACATAACTACCCATAAGCTTCACATTATTTACCAGCAGTATCATCGCGACTAATATAAACGGCAACATGACACCATTAATGACCTGAGAAATAAGCATGATGGGTATAAGCGGTGCATTGGGGAACAATATTATCCCGCCCCCAATAATAATGAGTATTGAATAAAGAATATAGAATTGCGGGGCTTCAGAGAAGGTCTTGTTCACTCCTGACTCATAGCCAAATGCCTCGCATACAAAAAACGATGTTGCAAGTGGTAATATCGATGCCGCAAATAGTGACGCAACTAAAAGGCCGATAGCAAACAGTACCATGCAATGTTCCCCCGCAAGTGGTTTTAGCGCCATAGCTGCATCTTTTGCGGTATGGATGGTAATTCCTGATTTAAAAAGTGTCGCGCCACATACCACTATTATAAAAAAAGCAATTACCGTTACCACCACTCCGCCAATGATCGTGTCCCAGCGAGAATATTTATAATCTTCAATCTTTATCCCTTTTTCAACAACACTCGCCTGTTGATAAAACTGCATCCAAGGAGCAATAGTCGTTCCGATAAGTCCGACTAACATAATAAGGTACGGGCCCTTTAATTGGAATTGCGGGATCAATGTACACTTAGCAACTTCACCCCAATCAGGTTTAGCAAGAAAACCACTTACTACGTACGCCAAATAAAATAAGCACGCAACAAGAAATGCTTTTTCTACACTTCTATATGTTCCCTTTGTGACTAGCCACCACACAAACCCCGCACTAATAGGAACTGAAATATATTTACTGATACCGAAAAGCTCCATACTTGCTGCAATACCCGCAAATTCTGCAATGATATTTCCTAGATTTGTAAAAAGGAGCCCTAACATAAGATAAAACGTAATTTTTAAACCAAAACGTTCGCGTATAAGGGATGACAATCCTTTTCCGGTAACGACCCCCATTCGGTTACACATTTCCTGGACCATTATAAGGAGTATCCCTATCGGGATAAGTGACCACAAAAGAGTATATCCAAAATTCGCGCCACACAAAGAATATGTGGTAATCCCACCTGCATCATTATCGACATTTGCCGTAATTATACCGGGACCCATAACTGCAAAAAATATCGCAGCTCTTTTCCACCACTGAAAACGCCTTACACTCACGCTCATAACACATTTACTCCCTAGCAAGTTGAGGAACTAATTCTTCGAGAGAATTCTTTAATGCTATCACCCCTTCAAGCTGATTTTCATCATCAGTAACCGGCAGCACATCAAAATCATATTTAGCAAACATTCGCATTACTTCTTTTCGATTAGTATCAACCTTTACGCGAATCACATTCTCATGCATAAACTCACCGATCTTGGTATCTGGCTCATTGATCATAATCCTTCTTAATGTGGTCACACCTCTAAGACTATTATCATCATCAGTTATATAAATATAATTTATTAATTCTATTTCTTGAGCAGCTTTACGTATTTTTTCTAAAGCTGCTTGTACCGTCATATCAGCACTCAACGTAATATAATCAAGCTCCATAAAACTACCCGCTTCATTTTTAGGGACAGCAGCAATCTCTCTTATTTTTTCAACTTCTTCTTTATCTAATGTACTTAAAAGGACTTCTGCTTTCCTATCCGGAAGCTCAACTATAATATCTGCAATATCATCTACCGGTAATTCTTTAAATATCTGCGTGCCTTTTTCTTTTCCAATCGCCTCAAAAACTGTCTTTCTCACATGCGGACTCACTTCTTTTATTACATTTGCTGCGGTTTCAGTATCAAGCGCCCTAAAAAGATTCATCCTTTCCTTCATACCGAGATCTTCAATAATTTCAGCTAAATCAGCAGGCCACAAACCTGACAACTTTTGTTGTGTAACTTTTAGTTTAAGGACAGAAGAAGGCTTTCCAGGCTCATCAAGACTTTGTACATATTTCCATGAAATAAAACGTTCTTTCAAGGTGTAGTCAAATAACCAGTGTGTAATATTATCAACGATTTTCTCAAATCCTAATCGACGCATAATCCCTCGTGCACCTACATCCGCATGCACAACCCAAAGAATATCTTTTTCTTTCAACAAGTGAAAATCATTCACACGCACAACATTCGCTCCATACGTATCCACTATTTGCATATCGAGATATTCATCTTTCAATAGAAACTCACCTTCGGAAGGTTCATACACTTTGAGAAGATCTTGATACTCACCCTTCAACAAATACATACGATTTTTAACATATTCGAGTTTGTTCCACGGAATAATCATCTGTTTTTTCGTTTTCTTTTGCATAATAAGTGCGCCGACAATCCGTGGATATAGCTCCTTAGTAGATGCAACTAAATCAACAATACGCCCTATCATAACAGAGGTATCCTGTTCAATAACCTCGCAATCCAACATCTCGGTAAAATAAAGAAAATGTTTATGTTTATCGATCATATATATCCTTTTGATTCGTAATCAAATATCTTCCATATGAATCATACATGAGTCGTGTTCTATCTGGAAACATATTTTTCAAGATATCAAAATCACCCGGCTCTTTTGTAATAAAAAACACTCTTTTGTGCCCGTTAAACAACTGCTCAAATTCATTCCAGTTTACAAAATATTTCCTGTGCTCTGGATACCTACTGCCAAAATCAAGATCACCGTCTACTCTCCATGGTTCGCACACAACGTAAGCGCGTTTTTTGAGGTAGAATGAGGCAGTTGAGTTTCTTTCATACTTACCTCTAATAACAATGAGATCACCATCATTATAATGCGTATTAATAATGTAAGCATGCTCATTCGCAGATTTCTCATCATTCACTAAGAACGTATTTTGAGACAAGACAACACCTGCACAACCTACCCCTATAAGAAACACGATAAACGCAGTTGTTCGTTTATCTCTAAAAAACAAAAATACTGATAGGAGCGCACCCAACATCATAAAAAAGAGCATAAGCACAGATGCCGGATATACTTCTATAGAAAGATTATCACACACAATCTGTGGATAGATCAGTAGAAGCGTCAAACATGCAAATCCTGCTAAGATATATATACTAAAAGTTATTGCAACTATTCGTCTTTCAATTTTTCGCGCCATATCAACAATGCCCGCCTCCCACACAAGTCCTATACATAAAGCAACCGGTACAAGTGCAGAGAGCATATAATAATTTGCTTTCGCTTTAGAAAGAGAAAAGAAAATAAGAATGGTAAGGAACCATACCGCAAAAAATAGCCAGTTCTCTTTTTTACCGATCTTTTTTATATAATAGTAAATGCCTGCAGGAATAAAAATACTCCACGGGAAAAGCATGGCGAATAATCTCAGTACATGGTAATAGATAGGACCATGAAAATAATCTATCGGATACCGTATACCAAGGTATCGATAGACATGTTCATTAATAAAATAATACCACAGAAATTCCTTATTCTTAATTGCGGCGGCGACATGCCACGGTGCGGCAACAACAATAAAGATGATTACCCCTTCGAGTAGATATATATTCTTTAGTATGCGCCATCTTCGCGTAACACAGATATACGCGATAATAACAAGTACCGGTAAAATTATTCCTGCGAATCCTTTTGTAAGAACAGCAAGTGCCAATACAATATAAAACATATAAAAATACTTGCGCGCATGCTTCTCTATTCCCACATAAAACAACAGAAGAGAGAGTCCAATCAAGCATGAAAAGAGCATGTCCATATAACAAATTTTGGACATCATAATAAATCCAAAACTTGTCCCTAGGATAAGTGCAGACATGAACCCATATAAACGGTTTTTGAGTCGCGCACCTGCGCCATAAGTAATTATAACCAGTCCTAGTGCGGGAATAGCAGCCCATAAACGTGCTGCTGCTTCATTACACCCCATGACTTTATAGGTTAATGCGGTAAGCCAGTAAAAAAAAGGTGGTTTTTCAAGATAAGGAACATAATTCAAATGGGGAACAATAAAATCTTTCATTTCCATCATTTCACGTGCTAACTCAGCGTAGTTTCCTTCACTATCACCGATTAATGGAAATGAGCCATTGCCCAGAAAAAAGAGAATGTATCCAACAATTGTTAAAATTATAATGTACAACATAAAAGCCTCTCCACACTTATTATTCTCTCAATGAGATGTCCGGGGTAAGAGGTTTACTTTAAAGATATACTACACACACATGCACTACGAATAAGCATTTGAGAGGTAACCTCAAGCATCGTGCTAAAGATCGCCTCTCAGTATATTAAGAAATTAATTCATTTTTTCTTTTTCACGCACAAAACGTTCAGTGCGTATTGAATATACGGGATTAGAAATACTTTTACCGGCTAATTTTTTATCTATTCTATTGATACGATCTTTAGCTTTAGGATGTGTTTTAAACCAGCCACCGGTTTCATTGCCTTCATTCATCGCATCCATATTAACAAGAAAAGTACGAAGACCAGACGGGTTATACCCAGCTTTGGTAACAATTTCAATAGCCATCGCATCAGCTTCATATTCCTTGCTTCTACTATATCCTTTTGTGACAAGATCGTTGGTTATATCTGTTACCGCACCTTGCATGACATCTTTAAGACTTCCGACATTGACATCCGTATATTGATTAAGAGCATAGTTTCCTGCTTCAGATGCAGTAATTGCCGCAAGATTGGAAAGACGTGAGCTTTTAATTGTTCCTACACCATGTTTTAATTTAACATGTGCTATTTCATGGGCAAGGATATTTGCTAGTTCATCTTCATTTTGTACCAGCTTTAATGTACCTTTCGTAATAAAGACATATCCTCCCGGTGTGGCCATAGCATTAACCTCATCCGAATCAAGTACTATAAAATGGTATCCACCGTATGTCCCCGGCGTACCAGAGGCATAGAGCACCGTATTTCCTACCTTATTAACATAATGCAACAATTCAGGATTATCATAGTTGCCATATTTATCGAATAAATTAACCGCAATAGCGCGCCCTAAATAGTATTCTTGTTCCTCGGTTATGCCTTCCGCTGCTTTAAAAAAAGCTGATCCCGTATTGGCTATTGCGCTCCCTGCACCTGATGGAAGATATCCAGTTTGAGATGCAACAGATGCTGCAGCCTGGAGGGCTCCATCCATTGTCTGACAACCATGTAATACAAGTGTAAACGCACAAAATAAAAGAAGTATACCGTTTTTCATTATTGATCGCATGAGACACCTCCAAACTCGCCGAGTTTTCCTTCTCGCATAAACTCAACTAATTCATAATCTCCTATTTCAATAGCCTCTATTTGATCTAACAAGGCATAATTAAACCCTGGATTTTCTTCTCTATATTTTTTTTCAACCAACGGATTAAATCCTTTACCTGCAAGCGCTACTTCATCAGCAGAAATATTTCCCGTACCGACTTTACCGGCATGTGACAGATTAAGCTTTTTTAAAACACATGATGAGGCATGGATCCATCCAACAGCACCGGATGAAGTTTTAACCTTTATCCACTGATTTTGTTTCCCCATTTCATCCAACCAATCTCCTCGTAAGACAGTTGCTATTGATGGCGCATAAAATTTTGGAAGTTTCCTGACTTTTGCTTTCTTTTGCCTTACAGTAATAGTTTTAGCGTAACACGTCTCGGAAACAAAAAACACTGCCATAAACACAATTAGAATATATAGATATTTCTTCATACAAACTCCCTCCCTTTAGGGGTTGTGAAATAATAATACCCCCAATTTGGAGGCTCAAGTTTGAACCGTATGCAAGACGCTACAACGCTGACGTCCCCTCTGTGGTACGTCAAGGAGGAGCAACAAAGCAGACGGTCAAAGATGAGCCTCCCCAAATGGGCTGGCCACTTTTTGGCTGCAACGGCGTCACTCATTGTTTGCGTATCGCAGGGGATACGCGGCACTCTTCGTTCCTTGTTTCGCTCAAAAATAGACTCAGCCAAATTGTGGATATTATTATTTCACAACTCCTTATTCTTTCCTCGAAATAGTGTACCATAATTCGCATAAAAACAAACGAAAAAGAACCTACGAGAGGAAAGATCATGCACATCAAGATAACACTACTTTGACTGAAGAACACTCACGCCATCCCAATCATCACCAGGAGGCTGTTTTTTAGAGTCTTCAATACGCTGCACATACAACTGAGCAACACTATCATGTGGCGACAAGCGTAGACCGTCTTTAAATATGGTTGATGCTTTGTCCCACTCCCTTTGACGATACGCTTCTAACCCCTCATGATATATTTTGAGGGCATCTAAAATACTTTGCGATAATTCGCCCTTTTTGGAAAGAAGTTCATATACACGTATGGGCTTATTTTTACCTTTAACCTTCACGAGATCTAATTCTCTGGCTTCAATAGTATCCCCGGCAAGCTCGCGTGTTCTTTGACTAATCATTATTTTGCTACCATAAATCTTATTCGCGCTTTCAAGACGTGCGCCTAAATTAACTGTATCTCCAATAACAGTATAATCAAAACGTTTATGTGATCCCATATTCCCTACAAGCACAATCCCGGAACTAATTCCTATGCGGGTATTTAGCTCTGGCAGTTCGCGCTGCTTTAGTGATTCATTCAGCACAAGAAGCATCTTTTGACAATCGAGTGCGGCATAACATGCTCGCGCGGCATGATCATTTTGAGATAGCGGCGCTCCCCACAAAGCCATAACCGCATCACCCAAAAATTTATCTACGGTACCGGCATATGACAAAATAACGTCGCCCACTTCATTTAAATACTCATTGAGAATATCAACAAGTTTTTCTGGTTCCATGCGTTCTGATATTGTCGTAAATCCCGCAATATCGGAAAAAAATACTGTCAGTTCTTTCCGCTCACCGCCTAACTTTAATTTTTCAGGATATTTTAATATCTCATTTACAACAATTGGGGATGAATATTGCTGAAATGCTTGTTTTATTTTTCGTTTATTTCTACCTTCTGTTGCATAATTGATAATACTTGAGACCATAACAGTTATAAAAAAACACATAAGTGGCGCCATCATCTCAAACAATACACCATACTTAAAAAGAAGCATATCTATTGAAACAAACAGGACCAGTACCATACTGATAAGTACACATATCACCCTCACTGACTGTAAAGAATAGACAATTATACCGATGATAAGCGCAATCAGTAATGAAATTGCATAGACAACTTCCTTCGGCATTTCTCTAATGAAATCTCTTTGCAGAATATTATCAAGCACTGTTGCATGCACTTCAGCACCGGGATAAATTGATGAAAAGGGTGTTACTCTCAAATCCATTAGCCCGGGAGCACTACACCCGACAAATACTATTTTATCTTTAACAATCGAGGATTCATAAATAGGTTTGAGCCCAGACTGAATCCTCACAGCAGATTGGATAATATCACCTATGGAGAATGCTTTGTAACATCCAGCAGAGCCATAATATCGAATTATCATTCTCCCTTGTCGATCAACGGGGATATTTCGATCCCCAACGGAGAGCACCTCATCACGATACCTAAGGCTATCAGCACTCAAAAGAGTCTTATAGGGAGCAAAAGCAAGGAAGGGAAAAACGTTTTTATCTATACGACTTACAATGGGAGCTCTTCTAAATACACCGTCTTGGTCTGGTTCCCCTGCAACATTCCCTACACCTTTAGTGGCTTTTAAAAGTTCTTTTATGGGAGGGGTATAAGAAAAATACTCAATAAGATCACTGTTTTCTATCCCCTGAACATTAAGCGCACCCTTATCAATAAAAAGGCTCTTGTCATTCTCATTTTTCTTTTCTTTCTTACTGCCAAAAAACGCAAAATAAGCTGCTCCATATTCTTTTATCGACTGTGCAAAATCTTCATCATCCTCTGAACCAAACGATGATGTTTCAGTGTAAAGCATATCAAAAACAAGCGCTGCGGCGCCACCTTGCATACAGAAATCAACAACAGGTTTATACATACCACGCGGCCATGGCCAGTTTATGCCCTCATTGTTCGCATAGTGATCAATACTTGCCTGATCAATATAGAAAAGTACAATGTTACGCCCCGCCTTATCACTATCACTTAAAACTCGGCATCTCCAATCATACGTTTTAAACTCAAACGTTTGAAGAAATGATGTGTGATCAAGGAGAACTACAACAAGAAACACAGCTACTGCCGTCACTATTCCCTGGATAATTTTTGTTTTCCTATTCACCGATACCTCGAATATCTCTTAATCTCATGTTTTCCTAAATGTCTATTTATTCGCTATCTTGGTTCTTTTTTGCCCCTTGACGATACAAAAAGTTATATATAGTATGGTAATATAATTGTAATGGAGACGCTATGAAAAATAACGTAAAAAAACTACTCTACGGTCTCGGCTTTGACAATAAGGACGGCCACACACGGATAACAAAAGGTGACAATTTTCGTTTATACGGTGGCTCTGAGGAAACCCATGAACTCATGCAGGAAAAATCAATTAAAATAAATGAAGAGCTTCGAAAGAAGGGTAAAAACCTTGATAATGTATCAGATAAAGAGTTTCTTGATATTGCCGATAAAGTAGGAATAAAGCCAATAGAACCGCCAAATGCTAAGAACTAATTCTGGTATCTCTTAGCGTGTAGCGAATAGTTAAAAAATTAAAGCAAAATCTAAACGCTACGCGCTATACGCTAAATAACTACGGAGTTTTGTCCCGTTCATTAAGTTTATCTAAAGCTTTTCTGATCGTACATTCTTCTTTAAAACATTTAATATGATCATCAATGCAATCAATCTCTTGCTGAATTAGCCCCAATCGTTCTGCAATAGGGTCCGGGAGATCAGCATGATCAAGCTTAACAGAAGGAACCTTTTCACCTTTTTTCCGAACAATCGACGCAGGAACTCCCACAACAGTACAATCGTTGGGGACATCTTTAATAACAACTGACCCAGATCCAATATTTACATTATTCCCGATTACAATATTTCCTAACACCTTTGCTCCGGCACCGACAGTCACATTATTGCCAATTGTCGGATGACGCTTTCCCTTGATATACCCCACACCGCCAAGAGTCGCACACTGATAAAGAGTAACATTATCGCCAATAATGGTTGTTTCACCTATAACAACACCCATACCATGGTCAATAAAAAATGATTTACCGATCTGGGCTCCGGGATGAATCTCAATACCGGTAAAAAACCGTGCTATCTGTGCCAACAGTCGAGGAATAACAGGTATCTTGAGCGTCGTGTGCAAATAATGATTTATACGATGACATATAAGCGCATGAAAACCTGAGTAACATAAAATAATCTCAATTTTACCGCTTAACCCACGGGCTGCGGGATCACGATCGATAACTGCGCTAAAATCATCTCTAAGTATTTTAAACATTATACACCCACTTTTTGTTGTTCCACCAAAAACGGAACATGATTTCCTTCAGAAACGGCTTCTTTAATTAAACGTGGTTCTTTCGCATCACCTATTAAATACAGCTCTTTTACTTTTCCTTCAAGATCAAGATATAGCTTATTGTTACTTTCATGATGAACAGCAATCACAACTGAATCAAAATCCCTTATATGACTTGTTCCCAGTTTGCGATTATAGATCTCTATTGACCCTTGATCGAAATTTACTACTTTTGTTTTGCGTAATAATGTTACACCCTCTTCTTCAATCTTAGGCTCTAAAAGGGCACGTACCCCCGAAGGAAGTCCAAGACCAACCAATCGTCTCATTTCAATAATAGTTACCTTTTTACCTTTTTCAACAAGAAAATCTGCTAGTTCTGCCCCCTCAGGACCACCACCGATAATAACAATGCGATCTCCCATTTCCGAAGGATTACAAAGCGCATCTTTAACCGAATACGCTTTAACCGTATCTAATCCTGGTAAAGGCGGGAAATGGTGCGTAGACCCCGTTGCGATTACAACAACGTCGGGATTACGACTAACAATATCATCCGCTTGACATTCCTTACCAAGCACAACCTCAATCTGGGCTTCCTCTACCTCTCGTTTAAGGTAATCTTTAAACTCTAAAATAGACTCTTTTCCCGGCGGCAATCCCGCTATGGCCATTTGTCCACCAACATCATTTTCTTTTTCAAACAAAGTCACTGAGTGGCCATCTTGAAAAAGACTTAACGCAGCCTGCATTCCAGCAGGTCCTGCACCTACAATACATATATTCTTTTTTTCCACAGCACTTTTCTTCTCACTGTCAACTTCTATACCTATATATGGATTAACCACACATACCATCTTTCCTCTGGTGATACTTTCAATACAACGATTACAAGACAAACATGGTCGTATATGAGACTCTCTGCCGTCTGCTATCTTTTTTGGTAAAAAAGGATCAGCAATAAGAACTCGGCCCATACAGACACAATCAGCATCACCTCGGGAAATAATGTCTTCAGCCATTTGTGGGCGACGGATTCTCCCTACTGCAAAAACAGGTAATGATACCGTACGCTTAATTTCTCTGGAGAGATGCACAAAACAACCTTCCGGGCGGTAATAGCAGGGCATATTAAGATGCGCAGACTCATAATTACATGCCGAAACATTCAACGCATCAATTTGACACGCTCCAAGAATAGCTGCAATCTTTTTTGCCTCATCAATATCAATGCCCCCATCAACATATTCATCTGCACTTATACGGCAAATGATTGGAAATGTTTGACCTACAAGCTCTCTTGTCCGGGCAATAATCTCTACTGAAAATCGGCAGCGATTTTCAGTGCTCCCCCCATACATATCACTACGAATATTTGAATATGGCGATAGAAATTGACATACAAGGTATCCATGTGCCATATGAAATTCAACAGCATCTGCTCCAGCTTTTTGCGCTCGCAGCGCGCTTTGGGCAAACGATTCCACGAGATCGTGTATTTCATCTACCGCTAGTTCTTTCGGTTCTTCGCGTAATACCGGACAGGAAATAGCCGATGGTGCTAAGGGGTCACTGCCGGTAAAATCAGAAAGCGTTTGCCTTCCCGCATGTGAAAGCTGCAACGCTATTTTTCCGCCTTCTTCATGAACCGCATCACATAATTTCTGAAAGCCCGGTATATAAGAATCATCGTGAATACATGCCATACCTTTATTTACTCTTCCGGACATTGCAACCCCGGTATTTTCAAAAATGATAAGCCCTACCCCGCCACGCGCACGATATCGATAATATGATATTATTTCATCGGTAATATAACCTTTACTATCAGCCAAATGCGTTTCCATAGCAGGCATAATAATACGATTAGGTATAGTCATAGACCCTATGGTAAAACCACTTAACAATCTATCATATGTCGGCATTTCTTTTATCCTCTCCGTGCACTATATAAGCTCACAAAACATGTAATAACGCACATTCATTAATCACCTGATATCATGCTTCCAAAATTAGAGATGTCTCTTCCTGTTCCCTTTACTGTCTCGCAGCCTGAAAGCAAAATCGGAAATAGTACAACAGCACAGAGTAAAAATAGTATGGCAATCTTTTTAATCATTGGGGTCCCCTTATACATAGTTTAATTATAGTAATATAATCTCCTAATTATATGTATCATACATTTTATTTCAACCTTATAATGCCCCGTCATCTACAAACTTTACTTCATAGAGAACATCATGTGCTTTTTGCAACGCTTGAGATCTCTTTATCTCATTGGTTTCTTTCTGTGCATACTTTTTGTAATACGTATTCGCATCATCAACTCTTTTCAGTTCTTCATATGCCATTGCAACACCGAGATAGCCGGAAGAAAAATTCTCATCTAATTCAATCGTACGCATAAATTCTATCACTGCCTCATTGTAGCGCTTCATAGCCATAAGCGCTCTCCCTTTACGGTAATACGCCGAAATATATTTTGGTCGTTTTCTCAATACTTTATTGTATTCCGTCAGGGCATCCCTGTATTTTCCCTGTGACTCATATATATTTGCAAGATTATATCTCGAATATACATTGTTACGGTCAAGACTGAGTGATTTCTTAAACGCATATACCGCTTGATCATATTCATGCCGCTGTGAATGGATAACTCCTATATTAAAGTACGCCTTTGCTGTTGGATAATTCTTTATCGATCGATCAAATTCCTGTAACGCTTTTTGAAAATCGTTTTTTTTCTTATACGCAATACCTAAACAATAATGTACCCCTTTATAAAAATAATTATACTCAGTAAGTCTTATGAGGTAGTCAATTGCCTGATCATACTCATCACGCATAATACTTATCACCCCTAAGTAATAATATGCTGTCTCTGATCGAGAATTCTGCATTAAGGCATCTTTAAAACTGTCCTCTGCACGTTTAATGAGTCCTTTATTATAATACTCGATACCACGTGACAAGGTATCTATACCGTAGACACTCCTCACGGAGAAATTCAGTAGAATTATACAAGGAAGGATACAAAGAAATAAAAAATTAAAAATTCTCAAGGAGTTTCTTTTTTCTTTCTTTAAACTCTGCTTCGGTAATAATACCATCATCAAATAACTTTCGCAAATTATGCAATTTTTTACTCATCAGATCAGGATCAATCTCTTCAGATACTACTTTTGTCGGTTCTTCTTTATCAGTCTTTATGTCGTTTCCTTTTTCCAGATCACTAATAACGGCAAGTTCCTCAGCCGCCTTGTCAATTTGCCCCATATTCATATATACTGATGCAAGCGCACGATGAGCATCTCCGTAGCGTGGATTCACCGTCAGTGCCAGCTTAAAATGAGATATTGCTTCCTCTAACTGTCCAATATTGACATATAGCTTGCCAAGCTTACAATTAATATCCGGATATTCGGGATGCAACCCCAATATTTCTTTCAAGGGAACTGTTGCCTCCTCAAACCGCTTTTGTGAAACATATAAATCAGCTAGTTCTCCCCGGCCCTTAATATCTGTCGGTGTAATACGAGATTTCAGATCCTCAATTTTATCTTCAATACGTTTTTGCTTTTTCGCACCTTCTTCTTTTTTGCCTAATTCTGCCTGCATCTTTTCAAGCATCATACGCGCTTTTTCCGCTTTAACCTGCTGTATTTTTTCAGTATCACCCTGTTCTTTTGCTATGCGCTCTTCTTCAGCTCTCTTTTCGTTCAGTAAACGGTCTGCTTCTTGCTTCTCTTTTTCAAGTCGCTGGGTTTCAACTTTCAACTTTTCTTGCGCTTCTTTTTCAACTTGTTCACGTGCTTGTCTCTCTTCTGACGCTTTTGCTTCAGCTTGCTTTTGTGCTTCTGCTTTTGCATCTACTTCCTTAAGTGCTTCTTCTTTTTCTTTTACAAGCGTGTCAATTTCCGCTTTCATTTTTTCAAGTGCAACGGCTTGTTCCTTTTCTTTCTCTTTAAGCTCCTTCTCAAGTTTTTCGCGGGACTTCTTTTCGGTTTCTTCAAACTCTTGTTTTTCTTTTACTGCCTTCTTCTTCGATTCTTTTTCGGCCTCTTGCGCCATTCGATCTTTTTCTGCCAATTCTTTTTCTATCTCTTGCGCTACGCGCTCTTTCTCTGCCAACTCTTTTTCAAGCTTTTCGCGCATTTTCTTTTCTTCTTCGACTTTTTCCTGCGCGCGCTTCTCAGCTTCTGCTTTTTCTTTTTCAAGTTTGACAGCTGCTTCTTTTTCCTTCTCCAGCCGCGCTTTTTCCTCTTTATCTCTTTGAGATTTTTCAGCTTCCGCTTTTTCTCGAGCTTTGCGTTCTTCTTCAGCCTTCTCTATCGCCATACGCTGGGCCGCTTCCTTTTCTTTTGCAATTTTACTCGCCTCTTCAGCCGCATCTACGTCTTCAGTCTTTTTATCTTTTTGCTTTACTGCTTTTTCTTCTTGAGAAGTTTTCTTCTTCTCCTGAGCAATCTCATCAAGGAATGATTGTGCATCAGACTCATTTGGATCGATTTCTAATATCTTTTTAAACTGCGATTGGGCATCTTCAAACATTTCTTTAGAAAGGTAAAGATTACCAAGATTGTAAAAAGTATCTATATCTTCAGGATTAATCTCTATACCCTTGCGATATTCTTCAATAGCAGTATCAGCCTCACCTCGCAGAACATAAATATTTCCAAGGTTGTAGTGTATGCCAGGAAACTCAGGATTAATAAGCACAACTTCATTGAACTCTTTTAAAGCATCTTCATATTGTTCTTTCTCCTGATAACATATACCAAGAGAATTACATGCAGCAGTATGTTTCGCGTTGATAGAAATGACCTTCTTAAATTGTTCAATTGCTTCATCTATTTTTTTGTTTTGCAGACATTCAAGACCTTTATTGTAATACAGGGTATCTTCATTACCTTCAAGCTTAATAATACGTTCTTTGACAATATCTTTGTCGGACGCATTAGGAGATACCTCAAGATACTTTTTATAATACTGATTTGACAAGTCTTTATCACCTGTTTTACCGTAAAACTCTCCAAGATTATAGTATGCATCAGCAAATTTAGGATCTAACGCTATTGCATTCTTTGTTTCTTCAATTGCTTCTTTATATTTTCCTGATTTAGCAAGTTTGCATGCCTTATTAAATGCTGCAACACTCTTAGACGCTCCAAAGATCATTGCAACAGGCAATAGCCCGACAATATCTTGTATATTATTAAGTATATCGTGCATAAATACGTATCCTTTCATTTCTATTATATATACCGAATTGTACACCATTTTTAAATATATTCAAGAAACTTTACGTATATTTTACTTGCGCACATTGTGTATATATTTATAATAAGAAGCCATTTATAAACAAACTGCGAGCATATTATGAGTGCTATTTTATATTACACTTTTCTCATTATTTCATTGGTTGGTATTGCTATATGGATAGACCGGTATCTTGAAACTCACAGAAGTGTCGCGAAAGACCCCAAACTCAATATTGACTCGTATACACAACATTCTGATAGTCTTCCTTTCATATCCGTCCTTATCCCTGCATTAAATGAAGAAAAGAATATCGGCACCTGCCTCTCCTCACTTATGAATCAACAATACCCGCATTTTGAGGTTATTGTCATAAATGACCGTTCCACTGATAACACTCGCTCAATTGTTGAAGATTTTCAAAAAAAATATTCCAATATCACCCTTATTAATAACGACCAACTACATGAAGGATGGTCTGGAAAAAATTATGCGCTTAACAAAGGGGTCGCGCACGCAAAAGGCCAGTGGTATCTTTTTACCGATGCTGATACATATCATCATCCCCAAAGTCTTTTTCAATCTACAAGCTATGTCATAGATAAAAAAGTGGATATGCTTACTTTGATTCCCTACCTCGAAGGCATAAGCTTTTGGGAAAAACTTTTACAACCCATTGCGGGAGCAATTCTTCTTGTATCATTTCCGATAAAATATTCCAATAACCCAAAAAAGAAAACAGCATTCGCCAACGGACAATACATCTTGATCAATAAAGACGTATACCATTCATTCGGTGGTCATGAAGCGCTAAAAAGTTGCCTACTTGAAGATATCGCCATGGCTAAAATAGTTAAAACGAGCGGATACTCACTCAATGTCGCGGTGAGCCCCGATGTTTACAAGACTAGAATGTATAAGAATTTTAAGGAAATATGGAATGGATGGACAAGAATATTTCATATTATTTACGACAAAAGAATATCACTGATATTCCTGAATGCATTACTCTTATTTGTCTTTTCACTTCTTCCGCTTTTCTTAATGTTATTCTGCATTATCTTCTTTATTATTACTCGAGAAATAGACATCCCTATTCTTATCCTTCTAGTTGTAACCATTATTGAAATCATTTTCATACGCTTAACCACATTTCGGTTCTATAGGCTGGCCAAAATGAACCCTTACATATCACTCTTAAATCCACTAGGATGCATTATCATGCTCGGAGTGCTTATGAATGCCATACTAAAAACATTCTCTAAAAAAGGCATGACCTGGCGAGGAACAACATATCAGAAAGTGTAAACCGTGAATCGTAGATCGTGATTCGTGGATCGAAAAAAAACGCCAAACGAAGAGGGGGAAACGCTAGAAATCCTCTACGGCTACTCTGAAGGCAGTGTTCAAATACACCATCATTTCTTCCATAGAGTATTTTCCATCAGCGGAAATATTAGATAAGCTGACTTTGCTGAAGCAGTGTGCTAAACGTTTTTGAATACTTTTCTTTGAGTAGAAATTTTGCCATATCCATAAGAGCCCCTCATCAAGTTCTTCAGGCGTCATCAATTTTGGATAAAATGTTGCATGCTGACCATTAAATTTTGCCATATCAGTTTCGAATACTCTATTTTCTCTCTTGAGTTGCGCGTAAAACTCAGCTCCTTCCATAGGAAATATCGCTGAGAACAGTGCAAGCTCAATTTTTGTCTCCTCGGCAAAATGGAGTGTCTTTTCAAATACACTCGCATCATCATGTTCAAAACCAAACATAAAAGATCCGTAAAGAGCTATTCCCGCGTCATGAACCATTTTAATATAATCCGGATATTTTTCAGGCTGCGCCCACGACTTATTAACATCTTCTAGATTCTGTTTATTTAATGTTTCAATGCCGGCAAAGAGAAACTTGCATCCGCTCTTGTATGCTAAATCAAGGAGTTCAGTATCTTTCGCGCTAAACAGTGTAAACTGCCCGCTCCACACTATATTAAGATGTGCAATTTTCCTGAATAACTCTTTAGCATATTTCGTATCAGCCGCAATATTATCATCAACAAAAAATACCGGTTTATCGGTGAGCTGTTCAAGCTGTTTCACAACATCTTTTATTGGACGATGCCGATACGTCTTACCATAAAACCTGGATACTGAACAATAATCACACGCATAGGGACACCCTCTGGTTGTTTCTACATGATAACAGTCAGCTCCCTGCATAAATTCTCTTTTAACAATTGGTGTTTCCTTAAGATCAATATACCCATCTTGCTTGTATATCGGTTTTAAAGGCCGATCATTTTTTAAATCATCAAGCAAATGAAGCCATAAATGCTCACCCTCGCCCCTCACAATAGAGTCAACATATGGGGCTGCTTTTTCCGGCCATAATGACGGAAAAAACCCTCCCATTACAACCGGTACATTTCTTTTTTTAAATTCTTGCGCAATAGAAATAGCTTGTGGCCCAACATGAAGCATAACGGAAATACCTACAAGATCGACATTCTGATCATAGTCGATATGCTGGTTATTCTCGTCTATAATACTGACTTCGAAATCAGACGGGACCATACTTGCTAAAAGAGGAAGAGCAAGAGGTGTTGCAGACATATAGTTAACTGATGACTGCCCTCTTCCGACCCGCTTTGGATTTATAAGTAAAATCTTTTTCATAATGGTATTTTATTCTAGAAGAGAGTACCGTGCTCCTTCATAACAATATCATAAATTTTTATGTAAGAAATCAGTCACTCTATTTTTGTATAGTTCGCCATTAATAACAATACTTTCATTATGCCGCGCACCAGGCACCTCAAGAAGCACTTTAGGATCATTAGCATAACCATAAAGCATCCGTGCCTGATCAACACCAATATAGGTGTCACGTTGTCCATGTATCATAAGTAGCGGACATGCTCGGGTTTTAATCGCATTCTCAACTGACGGAAGTTTGTATCCCAACTTTATCTCAGTTACTTTTATAACAACGTTTTCCAATATAATATACATAAAATGAGGCATTTGCGTAACAGGTAGAAATAAACTTGTCCATTTCTTCATATATGAGTTTAAAGTCTTCTTTGTCGAAAACGCACTGTCTGTTACGACACATTTTATCTCGGGACATTCTTGTGCAGTGCATAATGCCGCACCCCCTCCACGCGATACACCAAAGAGTCCAATACGACTGGTATCAATATCACTCCTGCTCTTAATATACTCAATAGCTCCTAAAAGATCGTAGACTTCATATGTGCTCACCCACTGTCTTGATATGTATCCATCAAGATTTGAACTATTGCCATGGCCACGAAAATCAACCGAAAGTATATTATACCCTTTATCACACAAAAAAGATGCGTACTTGGTGACCGACGTGCTGTCCGCATCAACTTCAGGACAAAAAATTATGGTCCCGTTATCCTTCTCTTTTGCCGGCATAAAAACGCCGCATAACATCACGCCGTCAGCGCTATAAAACTGGACAGATTCACCACCCTCTGGCTTTACATATTTTATTGTTGAGGCGGGTTCTCTTAACCTGAGAAATCCATCAACTGATGTGTACACTATCCATATCATAGTAGCGACAAATAGTAAGAATAACAGGCCAATAAAACTTAAAAGGGAATAAATGAGTACATACTGCATATTATTTATACTTTTTTATTATTAATGATACATTTTGCCCGCCAAAACCGAATGAATTAGAGAGCGCAACGTTGACTTCTTTTTTGCGGGCAGTATTTGGAACATAATCAAGATCACAGTTAGGATCAGGATTTTCATAATTTATTGTTGGAGGAACAATACCGTCTCTCATTGCGAGTAAGCATACGATTAACTCTACTGCGCCCGCTGCTGCGATAAGATGCCCAAGCATCGATTTTATAGAACTTATTGGAATGTTGTATGCGTTTTCCTCAAAAACCTTTTTTATCGCTAATGTCTCGACACGATCATTTACCACCGTCGATGTCCCATGCGCATTAATATAATCAATATCACCCGGAACCAGTCCCGCTTTATCAAGAGCCATTCTCATTGCCGCTATGGCGCCTCTCCCTTCAGGATGTGCATCTGTCAGACGATAGGCATCAGCTGTTGTTCCATAACCGGCCATTTCACCATAAATACGAGCCCCCCTGTTCAATGCATGCTCTAACTCTTCAAGTATGAGAATGCCCGCGCCTTCACCAATAATAAACCCGTCTCGCTGTCTATCAAAAGGCCTGCTTGCTTTTTGAGGTTCATCGTTACGGGTAGAAATAGCAGTGAGCAAATTAAAACCGGTAACACCGAGCGGATGGATCATAGAATGCGTGCCGCCGCTTATCATAATATCGGCTTTGCCTGTTCGGATAATTTCCGCTGCTTCACCAAGAGATTGGCTACTTGCAGCACATGCAGTGAGACAATTTGTATTTGGCCCGCGTGCACCAAATATTTCCGCGAGATGCCCTGCTGCCATATTGGGCTCTTGTTCGATTTCCATGTATGGATGAAATTTCTCTAATCCCAGTTCCAGAAATTTTGCGGAACTGACAGATGTCCCATCATATGATTTACCGATTATCTCCACAAAATTAAAAAAATCTTGTTTCCCTTCACCTGAACCAAGATATATACCAAATCGACGTGGATCAATCTTTACTGAATCCAGGCCCGCATCTTTAAACGCTATATCCGCAGCCAGTATGGCAAACTGAGTGTTTCGACCAGTAAACTCAACCCTTTGATTATGAGGATAATACCGCTTGAAATCAAAGTTTTTAATTTCCCCGGCAATATTGGTAGGAAAATGCGATGCATCAAAAAGCGTAATATAATCCACCCCTGATTCACTTTTACACATCCTCTGCCAGTTTTCCTCAACTCCCACACCGAGCGGAGTCACCATTCCTACACCAGTAACAACTATTCTTCTGTCCATTTTTACACTCATTATATCTTCTTTATTATAAGTGATGCGATCTGTCCACCTAACCCAAACGAATTCAGAAGCGCCGACCGACACTCTTTTTCACGCGGGGTATTCGGCACATAATCAAGGTCACAGTCACTATCTTTTGTTTCATAATTAATTGTTGGAAGAACAATATTGTTCTCTAAGCTTAATGCCGCGGCAACAAGCTGTACTACACCAGAACTTGCCCCGAGATGCCCAATCATCGACTTGATCGAACTCATCGGTATCGAATATGCATGTTCATTAAATACATTTTTAATTGCTTCTGTCTCGATCTTATCTGCAATCTGAGTTGAAAGGCCATTAACACTAATATAATCAATATCGTCGTGATTACACTCGGCATCTTCAAGCACATTCTTCATTGAATATATGAGCCCATTTACATTATAATTATCGCCGTATACGCCTGCCGCATCTGATGCGGCACCGTAGCCTGCTAGTTCAGAGTATATTTTAGCGCCTCTTTTTTTTGCGTGCTCATATTCTTCGAGAATAACAATGCCGGCACCTTCTCCGATAACAAATCCATCCCTTTCTTTATCAAACGGTCTACTTACCTTTTGAGGATCTCTCGTATTATTCACTGAAAGACATTTTGAAAAATAATATCTCAGATAATTAAGCGGATTGACCTTTGAATCAGTCCCTCCCGCAATCATCATATCTGCATCACCTCTTTGAATTACCTTAAAAGCTTCACCTATAGCTTGTGTGCTTGCCGCACACGCCGAGGTAATAGTATTGTTAGGGCCTTGTGTATTATAGCGTATTGATATATGACATGCAGGCATATTTGGGAGATACTGCAACATCCATAATGGAAACAGCATATTCATACCCTCTGCGCCCCATTTCTGAATACTAAAATCAGCATTTTCATCTAATGAATTCTGAACTGACGGACTGAGCTCATCAATACTCATACTTATAAGCGATGTCCCAAGACTTGTACCTAAACGGGTAGGATCAATTGTTTCAAAATCTATTCCTGCATCAGAAACGCCGAGTTGCGCGGCTGCAACAGCGAGCTGTATATCGCGTGCCATTACCTTTAAAGATTTTCTCTGTTGTATGAATTGTTTTGGATCAAAATTATCGATTTCACCAGCTATTTTGACTGGAAAATCACCCGGATCAAAAAGTGTCACCGGAGCTATCCCTGAACGTCCCTTCGATAGACCATCCCAAAAAACTTCTTTTCCAATACCCAGAGGAGATACAACTCCAAGACCTGTTATAACTACTTTTCTTTCCATAATCCTTCTATTTCCTTAACATATCAAGTGATACGACTTCGTGTAATTTCAATAACGACAAAAATTCCCAGGTAAAAACAAAATTATCTTCAGGGATATTCATTCCCGGATCAGTTTTAAGACACACAAACATTATGCTTACCCTGGCAACTTCTTTATCGTTAACCTTAGCGGTACCCATTATACGTGCACCTTCTTCTCTCAACTCATCAATTTCAGCGTCGAGCACGACCTGATCTCCCGCACAAATCAATTCGTGAAATACCGCATGCTCTATCTTCGCTAAAATAATCTTTTCTTTAAAATCAAGAGTGTATCCTAGCAGAATACCGCCTGTTTGTGCAAGAGCTTCTATTAATAATGAGTTAGGCATGACAGGATACGTAGGAAAATGGTCGGTGATATAGTCCTCACCAATAGAGACATTCTTTACCGCACGTGCAGATTTGCCTTTTTCAAGCTGAGTAATTTTATCTATATGTAACCATCTCATAAACGCTTACTACCCTTATCGCTAGTTCTTATACAGAACCACTTAACCCGCCGTCGATCGTAACAACTTCACCGGTAATATAACTTGCATCATCACTGGCTAAAAACACAATTAATCTGGCACAATCTTCCGGCTTGCCGTAGCGTGCCAGCGGTATTTTCTTTATAATTCCATCCGTGGTTAACCCTCGTACAGCGCTACTCATATCTGTTTCAATCATTCCGGGCGCAACTGCATTAACATTAATATTCTTCGGAGCAAGCTCCAATGCTACCGCACGAGTAAACGCAATAAGAGCACCCTTACTTGCGGCATAATTTGACTGACCTTTCCCACCCCTTAAGCCGGAAAAAGAAGCAATATTGATTATTTTACCCTTCTTTTCCATCATCATGTGTTGGGCAACTGCACGGGTAAAATGAAACACGCCATTTAAGTTTGTCTGTATCACTTCATCCCAATCTTCCGTCTCCATTGAAATCAAAAGCATGTCCCGGGTAACACCCGCATTATTAACAAGTATGTCAATACGATCATATTTAGAAATTATGTCATCAACAATTGCCTCGGCATCTTCTTCCTTTTTTACATCACCCTGAGCAAGATGCCCTTTCCCGCCGATTTTTTCAATTTCTTGCACCACGTTTTCTGCCTGCTCTTTGTTTTTTACAAAATTAACAAAAACCGTGGCTCCTTCACTGGCAAATAGTAGTGCGGTCGCTTTACCAATTCCTCGGGATGCACCAGTTACTAACACAATTTTGTCTTTAAATCTCATAACTCCCCCGATTATTTACTTATGTTCATATTTACTGTATAAAACTTTGAATTTCTCTTTAGCGGCTGCTTGCATAATAGAATCATTTATGTCATTGAGTGGATTATATTTGGTTAAATTAAAATATTTCAGAGATATGCGCCCATTAACAATAGGCTTATCATTATGATACCCAACACCCTTAAATCGCGCAGTATCATCTGTCATATCTAATAATTCTAGTTCTAACCGCAGCTGATCACCCGGTGTGATAAAACGAGAGTACTTTATATTTCTCGCTTCACCCAAAACAACTATCGATACCTTAAAATCCTTAATGAGACGAACAAGCCATCCACCGGTTTGAACCATCGCCTCAAGCATAAGTACCCCTGGCATCACAGGATTACCAGGAAAATGATCCATGAGATATTCTTCACTCAGCGAAAGATTTTTAACTGCTGTAATCTTCTTATTATCTTCAATTGCAATAATTTTATCAATCAGTGTAAATTTCATTTCAATCCATGTTTATATCTTAAATGTATCCGTGAGATACTATAACAAGAGGGATAATTTGACAATAACTTTTATTCACTCAAAATGAAGGATACACTACCATCTACTGCAATACGTGCAAATCATTATAGATTGCTACTTTAGAGATATTGCCTTTACACTATCCACGCTATTACTATTTACAATTTTGACGAGAACTTCATTGTTAATCTGGTCACGGCTAAACGGCAGCTCAATTTTTCCTTTATAATGCTCCCCTTCAGCATGTGTTAAGGGATATCCTTCTTTACTATCATTGACATATACCATCACCTTGCAGCCATGATCTCCCACTACTCCCATGTCTATACGTACAGTATTTTTTGCCGTATTTTCAACTATTTCGTAAGAAACATCTTGTATCTGTGGAGGAGGAGTGCTCAGGCTATTCTTATCCTTACTAAACGCATTAGCAATTGGTTCAGCACATTTTTTTGCAAGCTTAAATGTCAGTTTGTCTTCGAACTTCTTCTGCAAACCCTTGATTGGAGCAACTGCTGCAGCGACATATCCCGTAGGTATCCTAAGGAGTCCCGCATTACGATACTCTTCTTTTTCATATTCTGTAATAATTTCAGCCTTATTTACATCCACCAAAACAATTTTTGCGGCAAGGGTTATGTTCGAATGAACAAGTGCGTACAACTTTGATCTCTTAGTAATCTCACCATAAATAACAATATCCACTCCCAGCAGTTTTCCAATACGCACCATCTCTTCCAGGTCAAACTGGCCAATCTGTATACCCTGCTCGGCTAACAGGGAATCAACAGAAGTTTTTTTACGAATTATTAAACCGTCTTCAAGAAGATCAGTAGTAAATATTTCTCGTAACGTTCGCGCCATATCTCTCTTATCCTTATGATCATAGTAAAATGGGCAAACGGCATACTTCAATGTATTTGATAAAACATATTCCTCTTGAACAGGTCCTTTTTGCGTAGAAGCACACCCTGCACAAAAAATAGTAACGAGCACTATAAGTCCAATTATTCTATTCATTATATTCTTTCTTCTCTATACGATATGGAGAATATATATCCTCATCCTGTGAGGTCTGTGTTTCTATTTCGATTTCAACCGGTTCTGATGGTTTACTTTTATTACGATACGCATCTCTGACTACAACCTGATAATAGTATTTACCACTTTCTTTAAGCCCACTGTCAGCATATCGCAAATCCTGTGTTGTCCCAATATGCTTATATGTATCCCGATCACGATATGCACGATATATTTCATACGAGAACGATCCCTGTCCACTGGGCGATGTATCCCATGACACAAGAACATTTTCGCTGTTTTCTACATTCACCCTCACATTTCGTGGAGCCAAAAGCGACTTTGCATAAATTGAGACAGGACCCGTAACCGGGACAATAGACATGCGCATATCATAACGGTCACCTAAAGTAAGCGTAATATATGCTTCTTGTACAGAATCATTTGTCATAACCGTGTAAGTTCCTTTATATACCCCTGGAGAGATTTCAAACATGGGTACACGTTCTATGCTTTCACCAATATTAAAAGATGCGTACAATTCTTTTTCTCCATGCAGCGTTATCTCAATAGTATCATACAATCCAAACTCCGTTTGGCCCTGTGGCTGTATATCAATTTTTTCAATCATCGGGAGATCTTCTGCAGTAAGTGTAATCTGAGGCAATGTTCCGAGAATTTCCCTATTAAACATATCTGCACACTGTTCATAGGAAAGCTCAGCTTTCGCACTTTCCATCTGAGACTCTATTAAACTCACAAGTTCACTTGAATTTTCAAGTAACCCTCCAAGCATTTTCTCAAAATGCCGCACCTTCCAAAGCACCACATCATCTTTGGTCTCAACCATCTTTAACGTACCCTTATACTCAGTATTCGAATATACTCCCCCGGTAAAATTTGCTGCACTTTCAATGTCCCCATACACAACTGCATCAACATGAAACATTTCACCGTATGTGTGTGCAGGAACTTTATTAATTTCTTCAATAGTTACAATACCTTTTTCCTTTAATACAGCATCCACTTTATCTGGAGATATACACCTAAACGGCAAAGAAGACATTTGACTATAGAAATTTTTTCTTAATGGAGGAATAGAATTGATCTCTTCTTTTTTATCTTTTTTCTTTTTTTCTTCAACGAGAGAACAAAACGGAAGAATGGCAACCGTACGCGGTGGATCAGCGGTATATTGTGCAGATATCTCCGGCTCCGGTTTTGCATCATAAAAAGGGATGCTTACAGGACTTGCTTCCTGCACCCCGGCACAACCAGTCATCATGTATGAAACATACAGGAGGGCACCAGCCAGACACATTTTTTGAAAAGAAAAATATTTTTTCATATTTATTAATGAATTTCTTTTACGTTATTATTGTCATATGCACTTTTTTCAAAATGCACATTACTATACCTTGTTATATTGATTAAGCCAACAAATAATATCATTATAAAAACGATCTACATCTTTTTCGAATTCCAGGGTATGATGCGCGCCTGGATATAATACAAAACTTTTCTTTACCGAACTAAATCGTTTAAAAAGTTTTATAATCTTATCATTATCTACTATATTGTCAATCTCTGCCAACATAAGGAATACCGGGGGATTGACCTTCTCAGCTTTTTTATCAAGAAAGATCCCCATTCGTGCACTCTCAAAGAATAGGCGAGCAGTAGCAGTTGAAAGCATTTTGGTGTCGCGCTCAATATATTCTATCCGATGAGGATTACTGGTAAACATTTCCGGGCAAGCAATCGGTATTTTAAACATTTTTTTTGGGCAAAACACCCTGTTTAGTACAACGGAAAGCTTTTCTGATAAAGGAATATCAACCTTTTCTTTTAGGCCAGGAGAAACTAGTATGACGCTTTTTATATCACGTGGGTACTTAATGACAGCCATTACCGCTAATTTTCCACCCCATGACACCCCAATAATATGTATGGGTTTTTCGAGATAGTCATTTCGAATAAGATCGATAAAAGCTTTCACATCATCAATGAGCGTCGCATATGACGAACAATCACCCCGAGCTTCATAATTCAACCCTGAGCCCCTTCGGTCAGGTGCATATACTGCAAAATTGTTCTGTGCAATATGAGTGCATGAACCGGTAAACCACTCGCTATGGCTCTGAATACCATGAAGATAAATGATTACCGCATCGGGATCACTGCATCCCCAGAAACGATACTGCGCCGTATACCCGTCGCGCAAAACAACTTGTTTTATCTCCATATATACCCTTTGCAACACATGTATTAATTATGGGTTGAGGAGTAATCCTTAGAATATACCAAATGCATAGTTTTTGTTTCGCGGATTAAAATCTTCGTCAGTAAGTGAAGTGGAAAGATCAATATTCTTATAGGTAAAACGTTCAACTAAAGTATTATCCCAGTCAAATACCTGAATTCTTACCGGCAACCCAGTATCTTTATCGACATTAAGTATCAGCCGATAACAATAATATCCTTCATCCGGCGGGAGAATGCGTTCAACTTTATGCGTATCTCGCTTCCCTATTTTCTCGATTCCGTGATACTCCGTCTTTAAATGCCCGTTTTCCGCCGCAAGCTCAAATTGCTGTATCAGTGAGGTCATCAAATTGTGCAACCCTGCGCTTCGTATCGAATGACGTGTATTGTCTTTCACATTACGATCATCCGGAGAAAGATTTATCGCTGGTAGAAACAGATTCAAGATCCCCCCGATATGAACCTTTAACTTATCATCGTTTTTACCCTGAACATAAATCAATTCTCTGCCTTTGTGCGGATTTTTGATCCATTTCATATACACTTGAAAAGGTTTTTTGAACTTCATCTGGATCGTCTCTGGTTTCTTCATCTTCCCCTTGATCATTTCTTCTTTTACAAAAATTGCCGTATAATTATCAACCCTATCAAGAATACTTCGTGTTTTATGTAATTCCTGAACAACATCGTACGACTCCTGATCCTGCCCATATGAAAGTCTTTCAACGGAAAACAAACACAGGCCTATTATCAGTACCGTAATCGCACTATAGGTTGCTTTTCTCATTATCCTATTTTCCTTTTTCTGCACTTATTAAAGAATATATTCCAAGCGGTTCATGCTGAACTTTAAAATTGCTAAAACCGGCTTTTTTAAGGAGTGCGCAAACCTCATCGACTGTCCGATAGCGTAGCTGCAGATTAAATATCCTTCGGGCGAACGGATCAACTCCATGCTTGTCTGATATGCTGTGAGTGACAATACTGCCACCGTCAACAAGTGCCCCGTAGGCAACTTTCATCAAACTTTCCACATGAGCATCACTAAGATATTCAATAATACCGATAAGCTTCACGATCTGTGGACTGACCTGTATATGCGTTTTCACATCGATAGCATCACCTTGTATAAAACTAACGGCACCATCAGAAAGACCTAATGATTTACAGAGGTTTTTTCCATATTCAAAAGCATCAGAATCAAGATCAATCAAGAAAGCTGATACATTCTCTGTCTCGGAGAGCACCATACCGCTCATCACGTTTGCGCCGCTTCCTGCCCCAATACCAAGAATATTTACATGTCCGTCAGGAGCATACCGTTTTATCAATTCGGCAATAACTTTAGAAAATAGCTTTTTTCTGTTACGCAAACCCATGGGGAAGATGCTGTGTCTGAGCGCTACCATATCAAGAAAATCTTTATACTGACCATTTTCGTAACTTATTTCCATCGATCGCCATCCGCCCGGACGCGCAACAGATTCTTTGAGAAGGTCACACTTTGAGTTCTCAATTGTATGGAGTATCCATGCGCGCGGCAAAATATAATTAATAAATGGATTAAGCACTATTTTCTTTATAATTGATTGTAATGGCGTTATAACTTCGTATTCTATACCATCGACTATTTTTGTTGTCATAAAACACCTCTTTTCTTCAATAAATTGCATCGTTACACAAAAGTCAAATATTTACAACGAGCCACCATTATATGAAATTTCTCTTATAATATCAAATGCTTTCATATATTCATTATCTGATGAAAGAAAAACATTTTTATACTGCTCAACTCTCCCCTTTTGTTTCTCTGTATGATCTTTCTTAATAGTATCAAATGCCCCGTTTGGAACAATACTCACCGTCGGATTAAAAATTCTATGTGATTTACGCTTGCCTTCGTACTCCATATTCATTTTCTTTAAATTTTTGTCAATTTCACCGATCAATCTCTTTGCGATTTCATCGCGGGCAATCTTATGTTCCTCAATAACAAACGTGTAATAAGGCCGCTCACCAGGACACGGAATAAACGTGAATGTATCAATATCAACGCCACAGGTATGCGCCGATTCTCTAACAGACTCGACAACCTGAAATTCGGTAACCTTCTCACCGGTCATTGATGATATGTGTTTACCTTTATTTAAAAATCGTATTATCGGCGCTTCATGATAAAAACCGGTTACTTCAACTAAATCATGGATATTATATCTATACAGACCACTTGATGTCGTAAGCAAGATAAAATATTTCTTATCGACTATCAGTTCATCAGCAGTAAGAACCGTGGGGTTTTCTTTACTGGCTTCTTCCTCAGGGATAAATTCAAAAAATTGACTTTGGATATCCAAAACACCATTTGCCCCATTATTATCCATAGGAATTGACATCCTCCCTTCAGATGCAACGAGCCCTATATCACGAACCGGCGTATCTCCAAAATAATGCGGATATGAATCAAGATAGGTTGAAAGCGCGCCACCTTTCCAGTTGCAAAGAAGAGCCATATGCGGCCAGTAATCTTTCGGTAAAAGATCTCCTGATTTCGCAATGCATCGTTCTAATTCATAAGCACGCTTTTTATTGGGACGAATACATTTTTTAAGACTGTCCCTCAGCTCTGAAGATATCTGAATATGATCCGAAATTGTCCCATCATGGATATCGCGCACGAACGTTTCTTTTTGAGCTGCTACCAGTTTTACTAGGGTAAGTATCGTGCTCGGATTTGCGGTGGTGAGTGACCGCACATCTTTTGATATCGCAATCCTCATCATAAGGTAATATTTTGAGCTAACATCACGGACTTTATACACTCTGGATGGAACACTATAGATAAGCTTGGCAATACAACTCTGCTTTTCAGCGGAAAGTCCCGAAATAGCACCGCAGGGCACTCCTTTATCCGTACAAAATTCGTCATATGCCGAAGTAATAGGAAAAAACGTTTTATCGATTATAGCAGGGTAATCCGTATACACATAATGCCCCCACACGAACCATCCGCGGCGATAATCCTGCAAGAAAGTATGTGTTACCGGAATATATTTAGGTTCTCTCGTGGTGCCGCTCGTAAGCGCAAACATAATTACTTTTGCGCCCTTACCAAACAGCGCGCCCAGATCTCCCTTTTTTACCCGCTCAATATACGGGTAAAAACGTGCGTAATCAGAGACGGGCAAATTCTTACGATAAGAAGCAATATCGGTAATATTCTTGAAACCATATGTCTTTCCAAAATCACTTTCCTGATGAGAGCGAATTTTCTTCAAGAGAACATTTTGCTGGGTCTTTCTGACATCTTTTGAGGCATTCTCAAATTCTTGAGCAAGTTTCTTCGCGTGTTTCATAAGAACAGTAAACAATATTTTCTTTACCATGGGAGTTCCTCTGATACCGTTAAGAAAAAATCCCCGGAAAGACACTTCCGGGGATCATATGAACTACATTTGTACATCAATAATTATGAAGGAACGTTTACCTTGTCAGAAATGTAGTTAACCAACATAGAAACGGTAAACAAATTACCAAAATCGCTTATAACTGGATTTTTTTCAAATTCAGTTATATCCGCATAAGGTATTTTTTCTTTCAGTCTCAACAACCCCACTTCAGTCATCTTCCCATCTTTCACATTCTCATCGTTTGTGAGAAGATTCTCAGGAAAAAGGTCACCACGCGGTATCTTTATCTTAAATGTCTTCTCAAGACGAAAAACAATATCAAGATAATCGATTGATTCAGCACCAAGATCCCTTGTTAAAGAAGATCCTGTTTCAATTTCATCCGGATCAACACCCAATGCTTGAACAAGACATTCTCTCACTTTTTCGAAAACTTCATCTTTATTCGTAGACATCCTATTTCCTCCTTTATAAACTAACGAGCTTAAATCTCTACTGCATTATTTTGTGTACAGGTTAGATCCTACCAAAAATATTGATTGTGTCAAATATTTTTTATAATAATACGTCAATATCATGCCCTCAGCTTTTGCATGTTCTCTTTACGTTTTTTCACCTTCTTTATGATATAGAGCTCCTCTCTATCTCTTTCATCTAGAATATCTTCTATGAATTTAATGGTATTTTCACACCGCGGTATGTATATATTCTCCAGCGCATTCACTCTCATCTGATTTTTTTTAAATTCAAGCGCTATTCTATATACAGCTGTTTCCACTTCAGCAAGATCACAAATAGCATACATCGCTTCAAACAACTTTCTGCGAGCCTCATCAAGTGAGGCGGGCGTACCCATCAACCCGTAACGAAGCTCAAAACGGCCTTTTTCAACATCTACCATCGGTATATTAACACCCATAACACTTGCAGGCACAACCTTGACTTCAATATCCGACGGGATAGAAAAAGCGATCTGATTAAACATATGTGGCCCCATAGACATAACCGCATGAGCAATACTTTGGTACGCCTGAGCGAGATCCATCTTAAGTTTGGTTAAAGAACCCTTCAAGATATCTATCCTATTCAAGAGCTCTAAAACAAGAATCTCACGTTTTCGCTCAAGAAGATCATGACTCACTTTTGCAAATTCAAGTGTTTCTTTTAAATCTATTAACTTCGCTTTTGTTGGTGCTACATCAAGCAGTTCAGCCACTTTTCAAACTCCCGACTCCGAACTCCGAACTACAGACTAAAATACATTTGGTCTGTGGTCTGCGGTCGGTGGTCTCTGGTCTTTCTTTTCTATTTTTTTATTTTTTTACAAAATGATGATGTTTCTGGATTTCATCCTGTGTTACACGTGTCAATTCACTCGGCGGTAAAATAGAGAGGATATTCCATCCCAGGTCAAGCGATTCGATTATCGTACGATCTTCGTCTTCACCCTGCTGTAAAAAACGTGTTTCTAAGGCTTCTCCAAACTCAAGATAATCCCTGTCAATTTCAGAAAGTTCGTCTTCCCCAATAATTGACGCTAAACTCCTGATCTCCTGTACCTTCGCGTATGACGCGTACAGTTGGCTCGATAAATGCGCATGGTCAACACGTGTTTTACCTTTACCAATACCGTCTTTCATCAATCGCGATAGGGACGGCAACACCGCTATAGGAGGGTAGACCCCTACTTGCGAAAGTCTCCTATCCAGCACTATCTGCCCTTCAGTAATATATCCTGAAAGGTCAGGAACCGGATGAGTAATATCGTCATTAGGCATACTGAGAATCGGTATTTGCGTTATGGATCCTTTACACCCTGACACACGGCCGGTGCGCTCATAGATTTCAGCAAGATCACTGTAGAGATAGGAGGGATATCCTTTTCGTGCAGGCAAATCACCGCGTGAGCTTGCAACTTCCCTCAGGGCATTACAATAATTTATCATATCGGTCATTATTACCAATACATGCATGTCTTTTTCAAAAGCAAGATACTCAGCAAGAGTTAATGCCGCACGAGGAGTAATAACCGCTTCAATAGCAGGGTCACCCGCTAGATTTAAAAACATAACAACATTATTCAGCGCACCAGATTGACGGAAACTCTCCTTAAAATAAAATGCTTCATCATGCTTGAGCCCCATACCAACAAAAACGATCGCAAAAGGACTATCTTCATCGGTGATCCGCACCTGTTTGGTTATCTGTGCCGCCAGTTTATTATGGGGGAGACCACTTCCCGTAAAAATAGGTAATTTCTGTCCTCGGGTAAGTGTATTCATCACATCAATTGCGGTAATTCCTGTTTGAATAAAATCGTCCGGATATTCACGTGATGAAGGATTTATTGGTAAGCCCCCTATGTCCCGCACTTCACCTGATGTAACGGGAGGACCACCATCTATCGGTCGTGCCTGTCCATCAAAAATCCGCCCTAACATATCTGTTGAAACATTTATCGTAAAAGATTTACCCAGGAATTTAACATAGGTATCTTTCATCGTCATGCCGCTGGTACCTTCAAATACTTGAATAAGAGCTGACTGGCGTGAAACTTTCATGACTCTCCCCAGCCGTGTTGCCCCATCACGCAGTTTCATCTCAACGACCTCGTCATATGCCACATCACTCACATTATTTATCTTTACAATCGGATCAATGATCTCATCAAGCCCTTTATATACTCTTCCTTTGGTATCTTTCATAGCTATTACCTTTGTACGGTTATTATAAATTATCCGGAAACGCTCGCCGTAGGGTTTCTTGAAAACTCACTTTTTAATTCCTTCATCTCCGTATCAATCTGATTAATACAATCATCGATCTTTTCAACATGCTCGTTCTCTACTTCTATTTTCAAGCGTTGTATCAACGAATAGCTCCTGAGTCCTGTAATACGCTTTATCGGCACGACCAACTCGACGAGCTCTTTACCCATCTGATAAAACTTAACGATCGCTTCCAGCAATTTTTCCTGTTTTTGAGGTGTTGCATACATGTCTATCGGATCAAGCGCATCCTGCATAAGAAACCCATTTTTAATTAAATATGCAACAGCCATTAAGAACCTTTGATCGTCCGGAAGCGTTTCCGGGCCGACCAGTTTCGCTATTTTCTGGCATTTATCATCTTCCTGCAAAATCCACATTATTAGTTTACGGCTTTTTGACCAGTCCGGATTATAGTTAGATTCCCACCACTTAGCCAAATATTCCGAGTAAGAACTAAAACTCTTAATCCACCCTATTGCAGGATAATGTCTTGAGTCGGCAAGTTCTTTCGATAGCGCCCAGAACGTGCCCACAAGCCCTTTTGTATACTGCGTTACCGGTTCAGTAAAATCACCTCCAGGAGGAGATACCGCGCCGATTATGGTCAAAGAACATGTTTTTCCGTTAAGTGTCTCGACATACCCTGCACGCTCATAAAAGGCAGATAAACGACTCGATAAATACGCTGGAAAACCCGACTCTGCAGGCATTTCTTCCAATCGTCCGGACAATTCTCTCAACGCTTCTGCCCAACGCGATGTAGAATCAGCCATAATGGCAACATGGTATCCCATGTCACGAAAATACTCGGCAATAGTCATGCCGGTATAAATTGATGCTTCACGGGCACTCACCGGCATATTAGACGTATTAGCAATAAGCACTGTTCTTTGAATGAGCGGCAGCCCGCTTTTCGGGTCAATAAGCTTTGGAAATTCACGTAAAACATCGGTCATTTCGTTTCCGCGTTCACCGCACCCAATATATACAATAATATCGGCGTCGCACCACTTTGCCAATTGTTGCTGCACAACCGTTTTCCCTGAACCAAACGGTCCGGGAATAGCTGCTGTACCACCCTTTGCAATGGGAAAAAGTGTATCAACAATACGCATTCCGGTAACGAGCGGCACATCAGGGAACTTTCTTTCCCGATAGGGACGAGGCGTTCTGATCGGCCAGCGTTGCGCCATGGTAAGATCTTTTACTCCTTGGGCCGTTTCTACCTTGGCAACAATATCCTCTACCGTATACTCGCCTTTATCAGCAATGAATGTGATTTTACCGCTTATACCGGGAGGAACTAATATCTTATGATCGATCAGCTCTGTTTCTTTTACCGTACCAAGAATGCCTCCCTCAGCTATCTGGTCTCCATTTTTTACTGTCGGAACAAAAGGCCATTTAACATCTTTATCAAGCGCACCGATCATAATACCGCTTTTAATGAATGTTCCTGATAGTTTTTTAATACCTTCAAGCGGCCGTTCGATACCATCAAACACTTTGGACAATATTCCCGGTCCTAACTCAACTGAAAGAGGATGCCCACTGGTATAGATAGCTGCTCCTGGCTTTAACCCGCTTGTGTTTTCATAAACTTGTAATGTGAGAAGATCTTCCTCAAATTTAATGACTTCTCCTATAAGATGGAGCTCTCCAACATACACCTGCTCCGAAATCTTCACTTCAAATGCACCTGATCCAACGACAATTGGACCATTAACCATTTCTACTTCACCGATCTTTTTCAATTGCTCCTCCAACTCATATTATTCAAAAACAATATCAGCAATGGTCATATACAAACACTCTTTTAGCCTCTCGGCACGAGCACTCCACGAATTATCATAGATAACAGAACTCGTATCATTGGCCATAATAACGCCTCCGGGTTGCAGCAGTGTTTCCTTCAATAACTTCAAAGATACTTTTCGATTCGTTTTCTCCAAAAATCGTTTTTCAAAATCGCGGATCACGATTTGAGTCATGAGTGTGCGCTCACTGTCACCAACGCTCATAAAAACAATATCGTAATCCAGATTCATGAGCCCTTCTTCAACAAGATCGTATACTATCTCTGTATATTTTTTTTCGTCACACCAAGGACCATTGTCCCAAAGTGAATTCAACACCTCATGAACGATCTTATCTTTGGTTTTTAATGCGTGCAGCTTTGTCTCAAGCTCTGCATGAGCCTTGTTTTCTCTTTCGAGAAGCTTTGCTTTTGCTTTCGCTTCCTGTAACGCAAGATCAAGAGCACCTTCCGCTTGTCCTCTGGCGTTTTCTACAACATGCTCGACATATTCACGGGCCTTCTTTGTTTCTTCGTCACGAATATTTTCAGCACGAGAAACTATCTTTTTCTCTAGTAATGTCTTTTGTTTCTCAAGTGATTCCATTAAATCGATATCCCTGTATTTTTAAGTACAAAATCCGCAACGGATTCAAGTTTTTGCTGAGGTTTTGACATGTCCGGTATATCCATAATAACCGGCACCTTTGTCTCCAGACGCAACTTTAAAAGTTGATCTTCCTGAGCTCGGTATAAACGTTCCGTTATCAATATAAGACCAATATCAGCGCGTTTTATAAGCGTATGAACATGTGCAAGCACTTCATCACTTTTTTCTACGCCAAACACCTCGACCCCTAAAAGCGCAAATCCACGAGCGAGTTCCGGTTGTGCAACAACAGCAATCTTCATATCCCCTACCTAATATGGCTGATCAAACATCGTTTCACCTAATAAAATGCTTATCCGCCATTTTATATCTTTCCGAGTAACATAATCGAAATAATAACACCGTAAATCGCGATACCTTCAGCAAGTCCGACATACACGATTGTGCGACCAAACAACTCAGGTTTTTCAGTGATTGATCCCAATGCGGCAGATCCAACACTTGCAACAGCATATGCAGCACCAATTGATGAAGCAATTGTCGGAAGACCAATACCGAATATCGCAAGCGCTTTTGCCATTGTTATCGTCTGTGCAACAACCTCTCCCCCAGTTTCAGAGGCAAAGACGCTTGAAACCGAAAAGAACATCCCCAAAGTCGCAAGAAATCCGCACACAACGTTAAAACCAATAACACCGTAAATAACTTTTTTTAAATACCGTTTCATGTTCTCGGATATCATCTCTTTCTTTGAAAGATAGTACCCAACAAAAATAAGCGCACCGATTGAAACAACCCATAATGAAACCATGCTACCAGCTAAAAACCCCATTGTTCCCTCCTTATTAAAATTACCGTTTGATTTATATTATTCCATAGCAGTATCATCATTTTGCGATACGCTAAAAGGTTTATATTCCATACCATTCCCGCTAAAAAATTTAGAAAAACCTTCATAGTATATCAGACGCAGTGTTTGAATCGTCACGATCATGCCCTCTAGAACGATAACAAAAATATTCCCTATAATTACCGTTATCCAGAAACCAATACCTGTATGATCATGATTTGGATCAAACATTTCCCCGATCGTAAAAACAGCTATCAAAAGACCAACATGGTTCAGTGAAAAAGCGGCAATACGCATAAAGCTCATGGTGTTGCTCAAATATCCGAGTATAGTATCATAAACTTCCATTATTGACATAACGAAAATCTCTAAACCGCTTTTTTCTTCAATAGTCTCCCTTTTGAGCGTCTTTTCGTGCATACGATGAACATAAAACTCTACCGGTTCCTTGAGGGCAACAAAGACAAGAGGCAAAAGAATCAGAAGCAGGACGACCAGGATGTTTTGCGCAAACGAATAGTTCATAACCAGCCCAAAAACAGTCAAGACTGAACCGAAATAAAACAGCATACCTGAAAGGCCTTTTTGTCCTAAAAGCGCGTCAACCGTCTTTCCCTGCATGAACATATTAATAATATTGATCAAAACACCCACACTAATAAAACCGACACCGAAAAATATTCCTACCGCCAGCATAAGATTGATTTCTTCAAACGGATTGAATAAAAGTGCCGGTATAACATGTTCGAAACCGAAAATGCTGCCAAAAAATATACCAAAGATCGATGCCATGACACCACATGTTCCGAGCATAAAACCAAGGCTTTTCCCCATACGGGATTTTACCTTTTTGCGTACGATTATCCCTACAAGCAAAAGCAGGAGCCCCTGCCCGAGATCACCAAACATCATTCCAAACATGAGTGAGAACCCTAACATCACATAAAATGTCGGATCAACCTCTTTGTAGTCCGGCAAACCATACACTGATATCAGCCCTTCAAACGGTTTCATAAACCAGACATTCTCAAGTTTTGTGGGTATATTTATTTTTGATTTAAGCGAATAATCTTTTAGGACAAGAACATTTTCGATCTGTGCGGTAATCGAAGTTTCAAACTGCTCAACCCTTTTTTTAGGCACCCAACCGCTTATTAACACAAGGTCTCGGGTAGATTTAAAATATCCTCTGGCATAAAAATGCAGCTGTGCTGACGCAATAGCATCGGCAATGCGCTGTAATTGATCATGATATATCTTATGCAGTTCTTTAATCTGATTATTAAGCTGTGCGAGCTCATGCTTGAAACCGGCAATTCTCTTTTCAACATGCAGGTAAATTTCATGCGATTTTCCTTCAAGATCAACAGGAAAAATGACTTCCTGAAAGAATACGCTCTCTAAAACCTTGTTAACAGCTTTCTCATCGTCTCTCAAAGCCAAAACTGCCACTAATGTTTTTGCACCTTTTTCAACGAGTGAAACAATAAGCGTTGTATCACCAATACCTCTTTTTAGTGACTCCATTTTGTCCGATGGAAGGAATCCCAGCTTGAGAAACAGGAATTCAAGATTTTCAAAATGTTCGATATTGATATTACGTGAATGTAAATATTTAGCGCATATCGCCAGATCCTTATATTTGCGTATTTCTTCCTCGAACATTTTTTTGTTTGCGAAAATGCCGTCAACTTTAGAAATAATCTCTTTGAGCGCGTTCTCAATAATATCTATCTCCCGCAAAAGATCGTACTGCATAGTATCAGGAGATATTTCGCCTTTTATGGTTTCGTTAACAACTTCTTCAATGCGCTTAAGACTTTGCTCAGCGTTTTTATAGCGCTTTTCAAGCGCATCTTTCTGAGGCATTGTCGACACATACTCTACACCGGAAATAGCTCCAAGATTCGACAGGTGTACAACTCCTTCTTTGGCAAGAAGAGATGTAACGTGCTGGGTATCGTCATTTAAGGCGATAATATTAACACTAACCATTCGTGCAGGTTTAAACATATACTTTTCCCAAATAAATCTGCCATTACAGACTGTGTAACAATGTGTTTCTACTACAAAAAACGATATGCGGCCTGCGTCTGCGTCAGACTCGCAAAAAGTCCTCAACGTAGTGCCGAGACTACGCTTGCGGGCATTTTACTTGTCTTTCTTGCCTCGACTCGTATCTCGTTTTTCTCGTCACGAAACCTATTGTGACATAGTCTGTTAGTGCTATAAAAACACCAGTGTTTTTCTAATATCTTCGTATGAAAGATTGTATTCTTTTCCTTCAAGTATTTTTACTAAATCAGCTACTTCCATTTTTTTTATCCATAGAAACGCTATACTGCTTGTTAGACAGAATGTATCACGCCTATACATGTCGCGCGCCATATCTTTCATGTAGAAACCAAACCCTCTTTCAAAGCTTTCTATACTTATATTTTCAGAACTTACCTGTTTCATATACGGTAGTTTTGAGCAAACCGTGTACGCATCAGGAATATTCTCCTGCAGGATAAGAGCTTTTGACTGCTCATGCGTCAAAAGATAATTTTCAGGAATAAGGAGCGCATGAATTTCCGGAGGCTCAAGACCATACAGATACTTTAACCTGAGTGCCCATATAATATTATTACAGTCCATTTGAGAGCCAAAAAACTGTTTCAGTCTTGGCTGATCAAATCCTTGAAGCAGGCTTACCCCTTGATACAGATAGAGAAGATAATGAACGTCTATTGCTGCATCCAACACGAAAATGCTTTGATCCTTTTTATACCTTTGGTGTGCAAACTGTATGATACTGCCAATAGATTCCTGCGCGCTGAGATAGTCTACAGCTTCATCAATATCTTTTGTGCGGAGCAAGAATTCAATATCTATTTGATTATGCTCACTGACATGCATAAGATCTTTACGGATTTCATCTATAGATTTACCGGCAATCTTTCCCCTGAGAACAGTTTTTACATTACGGAGTTCAAATATGAGGAGCACCTTTTGCATGAACTCTTTATCGTGAGTATATTTCAAATACGGAACAATCTTCTGAGAACAATCAAAAAGACCAGCATACAGAACAAGTTCAAGGAGCATGGTATTGACCTGTTCCGGACGAATACCGAAAAGGAATTTATTGTATTCGGTCGTTCTTAAAACCTTAAAAAAACCGCCGACCCCCTCAGACTTCATGAGCTGGCCAACAATATCGGGTTTTAATATACCGGCATACATTCCAGAAAGCCTAGAATTCAGAAAAGCGTAATCAACTATCCGCGCACTCATGTATCTTCACCTAAAAGTATTTTCCAGCACGCTTGGGTTGCACTGGCATATTTTTTTCGTGCAGTTTCTTCAACTTTACTCGCATGTACTTGGACATTTGTCATTGCATCATCAAAAAATGCTCGTCCAACTTCTTCGGCTTTATCAGTTATCTCCTTAACACTCCGGCACGTTTTTTCTTCATATTCTTTGTTGATATTTTCCACATCAGTTTCAGCCTGTAAACGCAGAGCCTGAGCTTCTTTACGGACTTTTTTGACAATATCTTCGGCATGTGTTTCAGTCTTTAGAATTGATCGTAAAATGTTTTCCATGCATTCACCTCATTGTGCAGCAGGGCTGTTATTCGAAACAGCAGGTTCATCTTCGTCGGGCTTGGTAAGAATAGCGAGCTTTGTTGCACCGCTTTGTTGAGCAATAGTCATTATTCTGACAACCTCTCCCAGATCAACTGATCTATCTGCCCTTAGTATAGCTACCTTATCTTTCGCTTTTATTAATTCTTCCTTGATGGTTTTACCCAGACCGGCAATTGTCGCTTCTTTGTCATTTACCATTATCTGATTATCTTTGGTAATCGTAATAATAATTCCCGTTGGTTGTCCGGCACCTTTTGAAGATGTGGGGAGATTGACATTTGTGCCCTGCATAACAATTGTTGTTGTTGTCACCATGAAGATTATGAGAAGCACAAGAAATATATCGGTAAGAGGAGTAATATTGATCTCAGCAAAGATCGAGTCACTATTTTGATCTGAAGGATTCGTAATAGCCATTATTTTACGTCCTTTAAGTCTTCAATAAAGTCTTCCGTATTCATCTTTATATATGTTGCAAGATTATTAATCTTCACGGTAAAAAAATTATACGCAAATACCGAATAGATAGCGATAACGAGACCTCCTGCAGTAGCAATGAGAGCTTCCGATATCCCTGCCGACACAACCGTAAAACCGCCGGACCCGCTCATGGCTATACTCTTAAAAGATTCCATAATACCGAGCACGGTACCCATCAAACCGATAAAAGGAGCAATAGCGCCAACGGTACCTAAAACCCATACATACTTTTTAAACTGTATTACATTTTCCATTCTTTTGCGTTCAGCGATCGTCTCAATGTTATCTATCGGCTTACCCCAATTTTTAATAACGCTCTCAAATATTGCCCCAACAGGGTGTGACTTTGATATCAGAACAGCTTTTTCAATATCCTTCTTTTTAACCAACTCAAAAAGTTCTTTAACAAGTTTTTTTACTTTGCTATTTGTCACTATCAGGTACCAGCTTCTCTCGATTATGATCGCAATGCTGATAACAGAACACAATACGAGGGGATACGCCGCTAAACCACCTTGTTTTACATAGTCCATAAATCCTGCATCCATAACATTAACTCCGTTAATTTTATTAAACAGTTAAACACGTTAGAGAACATACTTCTTTAATGGGGTCTCATCCAAACTTATAGTTTGCACCAAACCCACTGTCAGGATTACGCCAGGTGACATATTCCCTGCATGCAACTTGACACGTACCGCATTCAAGACAGTTCTCAAAATTAACCTGACATTCACCGGTATCTTCTTTTAATTCATACACTTTCGCAGGACAGATGAATAGAACCGCTTTTACCGGATCACTTTTAAACTTATCTTGATCAAGATCAATATGGCTTGTTCTACCCGACGTAGTACTGACTAAATACAACCGGTCATCCAAGCTCAGATTTTTCTTTTTCTCCAAATAGTTTTTCATTTCCATAATATATCTCTCCTCATTTTCCACATTTCTATAGTACTGCCCAACCGGCTTTAATCATATCTATCGCAAATTTAAACACATTGATTTTCTGGAAAAACTTTTTTATTAATTTATTTCTGATATCTTTTTTACTCATATCGCTCACAGTGAAAAGGTCTATCATCATTTCAACCGCAGTTGCCGGATATTTTCCGATAAAGTCCTTATTTTTTTGTAAGAGCTTAAAGAACTTTTTCATATATTTCATGTCCTGCATAATAAAACTATCTTCAAGCTTTTGTTTGTATACTGAAAGTGTCTGCGCAGAATAATCATTTCTTCTTTTCGCATCAATGACTGTTTCACCTGCATACACGCCTGATGCCATAGCAAGATTTGTCACTTCATGAAATATTGAGTTATTGATAAGACCCGCAGAGTCACCGACAAGCATCACACCGTCAGCAAACATTGTTGGTAGATTATCATACGAGTCTTCAGGTATCATATGTGTCGAGTATTCGACGACTTCTCCACCACGAACGAGGTTCTTTACAGCCGGATGTTCCTTAAAGGAATCGAGCATATCATAAAGCGCAACCTCCTTATCCATAAGATCAGAGATCTCAGCTCCCACACCAACTGAAATCGAATCTTTGTTTGTGTATATAAACCCTGAACCAAGCATACCCGGAGCTGCCTCACCAAAATACTCAATCGCCGTACCTTCACGGCCATCGAGGTGAAACCGATCATTAATAACCTCTTCCGGTAATTTGATGATTTCCTTAACCGCTGTCGCACGATTATGGCTGTTCATGTAACTTTTTTCTTTTCTTAAGCCAGCTTTTTCTGCCAGCATTGAATTAGCACCTTCCGCGACAATAACACAGTCAGCATAGAGCTCATCATACTCGCCTTCCTGCTCACCACGCGCCTTAATGCCATCTATTTTGCCATCTTTATATACAAAATCGTCAACAATAACACCGGGATAGATCTCAGCTCCCGCCTCTTCAACTTTTGACGCAAGCCATTCATCAAAATGAGTGCGCAAAACAACAAACGAATTGTTGTACGGGGCCTCATTGAATTTTTCACTCCGATAATCAACACCTACTTGCGAATCTTTGGTAAGATAGCAAAAACGTCTTCCGACAACATGCCGTTCAACAGGTGCATCTTCCCAAAAATTTGGCATCATCTTATCAAGAATACTCGTAAATAGTATTCCACCAAACAAATTCTTTGTCCCTGCATGATTTCCACGTTCAAGGACGACTACCTTAAGTCCCGCTTTAGCAATTGTATAAGCAGCTGATAACCCTGAAGGACCAGCGCCCACAACAATGCAATCATATCTGTCATCACCATTACTCATCGATCTACTCCCCTTTCAAACATTTGATTTAATCTATATTGTCTTAACTTAAATGCAATATTTGGGGTTAATAAAGTCTAACCCCCTTTTATTGTACCCATTTACTACCAATTGTCAATCAAGTAAAACTTCAAAAAAGAGCAAAAAAATAGCGGATACATATCAATGTACCCGCCTTGTACTATTGCAAGAATATTTATACACAAAAAAGAAAAAACTGTCAATCTTTCCGCATCTCGCACCCATGAAATTTATTAATAAATTTCTCTGTGTATAGTCTCCGGAAGGGATTTTAAAAACTATCCGCTATTTCTTATCCTCAAGATCGATCTTAACAAACGTGTTTACACCCGGTGCGACCGGAATATGACTTTTTAACTTATTTTCCGGATCACTACCGGCTTCAATTGTTACATACCCCTCATACAGTTCTTCACCAGCAAGAATCATTCGCTCAGTATCTTTTATAAATTCACCGCTCCAGACAATAGTGTTACTGTCAACATTGTAAAATTCATTATTTATTCGTATATTTGGTGAATTGCCTATCTTTTTAAAATGCACCTTTGCGGCTTTCTTGGTCAGCCCTTTAAAAGTCACCTCAACCATAAACTGACTAAGAGCAATATCACATTTCCTTAGTTTTTCATAAATTTTATACCAATCATTATTGATAAAATCGAGAATGAACGGAAATACAGGATTGGTCTTAGTCATATATGCCGATCCATCCTGATCACCAAAAAGTGTTGCCTTTGGGAGATGCAACACCGGTAACGGCACAACGATCAAGTCAGGCAATTTATCGTACGTGAGTTGTACCTTGCCGTCAGCTATCGAAGGTTCTTCAGTTACACCGACTACGGTGCTTATATGGTCTGCGAGGTGCCCTGCAGACTGGTCAACAAGACCGTCACCTTTATCACCGTTTACACCGATAACAAACATGGTATCTTTTGGTCTAAAAGGATAATTATCCTCTTTTTGGAATTTTACCAAGCGAAACAACTGGGCTATCTGATGAGGACTCCCTAACCGTGTCTGTTTAATCTGCTCGAGTTCACGTCCAACAAACGGTATGAGGATCGGCACAGCCTCAATAAACCCGTATCCTTTATTTGCTTCAGGAGACCCAAAATATGATCCTGAAAGAGAAATATAACGTATTTTGATATCAAGCACTTCTTCAAAAATCGCATAATCAATAAAAAACTGCTTGAGCTGTGCAAAATCTTCCCGACAAGTTTCACACTTGGCAGCATATTCACTGAATTTAGGATATTTTTTAGGATATTTTTCTGTTCTTACCTGCTCAAAATGCACTATATCCGGATAGAGCTTTGTAGGGTCGTGTAAATAGGTGGTAAACACCTCTGCTTGTTTCTGCAATTTCTTTTCCATACGTGTATAGAGGTTTCTCAGGTCAGGATCACGCTCAAAATCTTTTTCGCGCTGTACCTGTATATCTTTTATTGCCGCAAAATCCTGTATTGCATTCATAAGCATAACAAACTCAGGATCTTTTTGGAGAGCCTTCCATTCCGGACCAAATCTCCTGCAAAATATTTTATACTCGCTTTTCAATATATGTATACGGGTATAGATCTCCGAGCCTATGACAGCCCCTTGACTGTAGGTGATAAGAACTATTTCTTTTACTGCTCCAAATCCTAGTTTTTTCCTTCTCTCATTTTCATACTGCACTTCATTAATAAGTAATGGCGTTACACGGGTCACACCGATTGCAGTATCTTGATACCCGAGACTTGCAACAGATGTTAATGGATGATCTTTGGTGTCATATGCTAGTGAACGTGCAGGCACCCCTTCAGCCGCAAGCAGGTTAAAAAGGTCACCAAACTGATACTCCTGTATCAATCCGCCTCCCATGGGTATATTCAGTCCCGGTATCGTGAGAACAAGAGGAGCATCTTCCTTTAAGTGTTTCGGATGAATATTAGGATCATACTTAATATTGAATCTTTGCTGAGCACAACCAAAAGAAAAAAAGATCAAACCAACGCACAGTAGCTTTGCTACATTTTTCCTTCTTATCACATTTCGAGAAAACATAATAACCTCTTACTTGTTAGATGATTCAATTAATTTGTAGTTTCGCTACCTTTACTCTTACCTTTACACGTGAATACACCATGAATACCTCTTATTTGCTAGATAACTCAATTAATTTCAGTATTCTTTGAGCACGGGTCCGAGCGTGAGACAGTTCACGAACAACAAGCTGTTCTTTTGCAGTCAATTTTGTTTTACCGCCAACACTTCGATGACGGCTCGAAGGAAGTTCTGCTAGAGTGCGCGTTAGTTCCTGTATGGTCTTCTCTGTTTCAGCCATGAGCTGATAGAGATTTTTTACATCCATGTCTTTCTTATGTACAATCTGCGTGCGCTTTGTCTTTGGAGCAGATTGCCTTGTGGAAACAGTCTTTATTTTTGGAAGAGTTCTTTTCGCCATAAATACTCCTTTCGATTGTGTATAGGCATTATATAAATACTTAGATAAGATGTCCAAACAAAGATTATTAATAAGAGACTCCATATCTTTGCTAAATTGTATCAGACTTTGTTGCAATCTGAAATGCGCTATGGTAGTATATGCGCATGATAAATCGGTCGAATATATTAAATATCTTTTTCTTTATTATTCTCATCCTGCTTCTTGTTATAACATTCTTTATGTTCAAACCGTTTTTTAATTCGGTTATGTGGGCAATTATACTGACTCTTGTTTTCTTCCCTGTTCACAAATGGCTCACCAAAGTGTTACGCGGCAGAAATACGTTATCAGCACTTATTATGACCTTGATAGCGCTTGTGATCGTAATCATACCCTGTTTCCTCTTCTTTCTGACACTGATCACACAAGGTATCGAGTTTTATTCGCATGCCAGTCAATACATCAGAGGACCAGAGTTCAGCGATCTAATAGCAGCCTATCAAGACCAGGGTAAAATGCAGATAATTCAGGACAAACTTACCCCACTCGGTATCTCCATACAAAATGTCAGAGATTTCCTCTTGAACAGCATTAATATCGTTGGAAACTTTCTCTTTTCTCAAACAAAAGCTATGATCATTAATGTCTTTGCATTTTTCGTAACAGTGCTGTTTACCATTTTTACATTCTTTTTCTTGCTTCGTGACGGCGAAAAAACATTTGCAGAATTAAAAGAAATATTACCACTCAAAACCGAAGATAAAGACTATATTTTTAAAACGCTCTACAACACAACACGCGGCGTTGTGCTCGGCATGGCTGCAAGCGGTATACTGGTCGGTGGAGCTTTGATCATCGGATACTCTATTGTCGGTGTTCCCTACGCGTTTTTCTGGGGAATACTTTCAATCATACTTGCGTTTCTTCCCATAATTGGACCCGGCCTTATCTATGTACCTCTTTCACTATACTCAATGGCATATATTGGTTTTGGGAAGGGTCTTTTCCTCCTTATGTACGGACTTGTCTGGGGAAATCTTGTCGATTATCTTATCCGCCCCTATTTCATTAGTGAAACAGCGAAAATACCTATTCTTCTTCTGTTTTTTGCTGTTTTAGGAGGACTACATTTCTTTGGAATTATCGGGGTTTTCCTGGGACCGCTGCTTATAGCAACATTGCTTTCATTTATCAGAATATATCGGAAAGAATTTGTCGCTGAAGAAAAATAGCTGACAACTCAATCTATATTCAATATCGATCATGTTGCCAGCTATTTATTCATTATATATCTTTAATTCTTACTTTTTGTATCTGCCGCCTTTTTCACCGTGTCCACCGCATTTTTTACAACCGAACCAATGCCCGATTTTTGCTTTCCATGACTCATGGCAAAGGTCTTTGTAGATTTTTTTCTGTTCTGGGGTTAACACATTAAGTGCCTTTGCATATGCATCAATAGATTTAATCATTAGATCTTTTTTGATGTCATATTTCTTTGAAACAAGCGATTTGAGCTTATCTGCATCAAGCGTATCAGCATGCATCAATGACTTCATATCGACTTTCAATATGTCCATATCAGCTGTTGCCTTGATCTTTTCTTTCATACTGTCGTGCTTGATATCTTTCAGTTTCTCAATTTGCTTATCATCAAGACCGAGTTCTTTTTTGTTATAGAACATCATCTGGATCTTTTTCATCATTTCACATTTCTTCCCGTCTTTTCCATGGCCGCCATCGGCATATACACTACTCATGCCCAACACACCAAACAAAAACGCTGACGCTAACGCAATACTCATTACTCTTTTCATAAAGCACCTCCTTTTTTTATGCTTTATCCGGTTTTAGAAGATACGCTCTTCTATCCTTCACACTTGTTCAGACTCATATATTAGCGGAAATGTTCCCAAAATAAAAGAGGAAAGAGTCACCTAGGCTCTTTCCTCTTTTTTATCTTTTTCTGTACGCTATAAGCTAAACGCTAAATTTTTAAAGATACCTAAAACCATACTTCTTGTTATCCACATTAAAATCATTGTCAACCAATCCAGGATTGATCTTCAAATCCGTATACATACAGAACTCAGTTAATTTACCCTCTCCGTTATACACATACGCTTCAACAGGTAAATAGGTCTCTTTATCTATGTAGAGCACAAGTCGCTTGTTCGCCTGCTTATTTTCCTGAGAGATCACCCGCTCGATCTCGTATACGTCTCTGCCGTTTCTTACCGTGATCCCCTTACAGCTTAGATACACATCATTAGTTTCTTTTGCCTCTAAGGTTACATGGAGCACCTTTTCGATGAGCCGACCGATACCAACATCCTGTATGGTATATTTTGAGCCGCCGCTTTTATAGTCACTGGGCAACTTCACAAGTCTCAGTATCGCACCCAAAAATCCCGCTGGTTTTGCAAAGATATTATCGTTGTCTTCTCCTTTACGATACAATATCTCACGACCATTATGCGGACTTTCTATCCATTTCATATATACATGAAACGGTTTTCTGAACTTCAAAAATATTTTCTGGGGTGTCTTAGACTTACTTGTAAGCGGCTCACCTTTCACTAATACCGCCGTATATCCATCAATATTGTTATAACTTTCCTGCATGTTTAAAAGAATTTCTAACGCATCATAATTTTCCACTGTTGTATCGTTTGCTGTTACCGCAGGCGGCTGCAATACTATACTCCCACATAAAAAAAGCGTGCTCATAAGGTAAACCAACTGCCTCCTCAATTTTCCCTCAACCATACACCCTCCTTTCATTATTTTTTACGTATGTGATATTATTTAACTATCTCTACTTACAATATAAGCATATATCATACCAAGTTACACTAAATCGCATGCATATATATAAGACGTATTGATAATGACTTAGGTTCGCTTTTTTTAGGGTTTATTATATAGTGAAAAAGAAGAGCTCTATTTTAGAGCATGGTGAGACATAATGTACCGGCACAGTATTTAGAGGTGAGGAGATATTATTATTTCACAACCCCCTTAGGAATAATTCAACAAATATGGCGGTATTTTTTGCTGCAAAACGGCAATTTTTAACAAACTTCATTGTTCTTAAGAGGTCAACCGGAAAAGAAATAATATCTTGAATAGATATACTATTTCGTGCATTAAATGCTGAAGATAGCGTAACCATTTTTGGAAAAACATACTCTGCGTTGTCAGATATGCCCCGTATCGCGATAAAAGGAATACTGTATTCTCGGGCCACACTGGCATAGTAAAATGATTCCATATCAACGGCTTTTACTTCCGGATCTTTAATGCTGAGTATTTTTTTATCTTCGCTGTCTACTACTTTATGCGCGGAACACAAAATGTCCTCTTCAAATAAAGGTACCGCTCCCTGAGACATAATGCCGCTTGCTATAGCATACAAAGAATCATCAACGAACATCTTCTCTCTTGTTTGATACTCCCTGAGTTCACGAGGTATAACAATATCCCCTACATCCAAATTCTGCGATACAGCACCGGCAAGTCCTGACGAAATGATGCATTCACATGGGTATTTTACAAGTATCTTAGAAAGATTTTTTCGCGCATTCTTTTTACCTATCCCGGTTTTATGCAACAGTATATTCTTATTGCAATACACTCCTTCATAAGAGCGTGCATTGGCTCTCTTAAGCGAAAGTGTCTTAGCTAAAGACCGCATCTCAAGCTCAACAGCACACAATAGTAGAATATTTTCTCTCATAAGAAACTCTCCAAAAAAAAGAGGAACTGAGTTTCATATTCAGCTCCTCTTTCGCATAAGCGTTACATTTCTGATCTACCCTATATATCTATCTTAATTGATTTAGCGGTATACCAGATAACAAAAGGCCCCAGCAAGAATGATGCAGTATACGGAAATATAAATATACTTACAATCCATGGGAACACACCAAAAAATGTACCGAGAACCAATCCTACACCAATAATTGTTGATAGATAAAGATTCTTATACATCTGGAGCAGTGAGGCATTTGCAGTTTCAAGCTCGCTCATCGCACCTGTTTTCCACACATACGCTTTACCCGAAACCTGTTTTCTAATATTCTGGATAATTGCTTGCGTCTTATACACAAGATCAAGCATATTCACACAAACTGTAATCACGAGCTCTATTCCCGCAATCGATAAAATCTTTAGGAAATTTTTCTGATAAATAAGATCGCAGGGAGGATCATATGTTTTCTCTTTATATTTCGAAATAACCGGTACCGCGATCATTGGCACCGCCACCCATGCAACGAGGATACCAGCAAAAAGAAAAAAAAGCCGTTGCGGAAATATCGTAGTAGCAAGAGCAGGTATCATCCACGCAAGACATGTACCGGTAACCCACAGGGAATATATTGGATTATTAATGAGGTTACCTAATAGAACATAGAGATGATTTTTTCTCCCCGCTTCGAATTTCTTCGTAATATAGTTCTCTACCGTTTCAAGATCACCACGTTGCCACAAGGCTCCTCTCGTTAATTCCGCGAGTTTGTTTGAAAATGTTTTTTCCATGATATAGACATCTTCCACATATACTGACCATGCTTTTAATGCTTCCTGAAAATCATGACTTGCTGCTTTCCCAGGATTAAGCCACTGGCTTTTAATAATTTCATTAACATAATTTTCTACATTCATCGCACCTTTCCCAAAAAATGGTGAGAAGTGATACAGTCTCCATTTTGCCACAAGATCAAATCCGTACATTTGGCGTGCCCACGAAGTACATTTAATAAAAATATTTTCATCAGAGTTTGATAGTTCTATCGCCGGCTGAAAAATGGTCAAATGACTGTTTGATGGATGCATGATTTTCGCAACTATCTTACGCACCTGTCCCTGTGGCCATACATTATCAGCGTCACATACAATCGATACCTTGATACGTTCGTTTTCATTCACCGTTACGTGCTTACCTGCAAGCACGTCTTCAATTGGAGCATCTATCCCGAGCGCTTTAATATCGCCTAATATTTCATCCCATAAAGGAAATGACTTATCGCGTGTTCCTTTTGTCACCTCATTCCATTCAGGATCTATATAATTATATGGTCGGGTAACTCCCTGATGAAGAAACATTATTGCATCCATATAAATACCGACTTTTTTAAAAAAGTCACATTTAACATTTCTATGAAAATAGAATACTACATCCTCGCCATGCTTATCTTGCAGCTCCTTAATACACACTCGGGTATACTGTTTAACATCCTCATTTCTGGTGTTATCTATCACGATAAACTTCAAATTTTTGTGGGGTTCCTGACTATTTACTATATCCTGCTCCATACTGGCAAGGACTGTATCCATCTCACCGGCATTGCTGGCAAAAATTGGACGGAAAAACACCACCTTGCAATCACTGGGAATCCCTTCTTCTATGTACCCGAAGTCTTCTGTCAAAATAAACGGTGAGCTAAACAAATAAATAAAGAAATGAATAACGAGCCCGACGACATTAAAGAAAAGATAGGCAAACATCGGTATCATTATAAGCGCAAAAAGCGGATTCCAGCTAAAACAGGTAAAATAGATATAGGTACCGGTTACAACCACTGTCCACTTTAATACACGATAAGGGATTATCTTATAAAGAGGTGTACATGATAAGATCTCTGCTTCATTGGCCATAATGCCTCCTTTAATTTACATCCATTCCCTAAATGTAGGATAAGAACCCCGATAAATCGGGGGACTTCTTCACCATTTCAAATTAGCTACACCTTGTTGATAAAACAACGTTTCTATATTATTCATCGTAATCTGCAATATTGGGATATTTACTACAACACTAAGCGGTATATTATAATATAGAGAGGTCTGTTCATTCAATATATTTTATTCTTCGATAATATAAAGAAAAGGGACAATGTCATTAATAAGACATTGCCCCTTTTCTTTTATTACTCTTTAGAGAATTATTTATTTAATAATGCAGGTGTAATTTCTTTCTCCAATATATCTTCCGATTCTTCTCTATAAGCATCCATCACGTAAGGAATTCCAGAAACCTTAACAGCTTCTTCAGTCAATGCCATAATGTCTCTCCTTGTTATGGTGCCAATATTGAAGTTTCTGCTGCCTGCCATAAGCTGCTGGAGGCCAACTTTTACCTTTTTATTTACAGATCTAAATTACCCCTTGATCCAGCATAGAATCCGCAACTTTTACAAAACCAGCGATGTTAGCGCCCATAACACAATTGCCCGGCTGGCCATATTTTTCAGCCGTCTTTACACACTGTTTATGAATATCGATCATGATGGCGTTTAGTTTCTGATCAACCTCTTCACGTGACCAGGCAAGACGCTGAGAATTTTGACTCATTTCAAGGCCGGAAGTAGCAACGCCCCCAGCGTTAGCCGCCTTACCTGGACCATAAAGGATTTTTTTCTTGAGATACAATTCAATCGCTTCTGGAGTTGACGGCATGTTCGCGCCTTCACTGATTAGATAACAACCGTTATCAATCAAAGTCTGGGCATCTTTACCATCGATCTCATTTTGCGTGGCGCTCGGTAAGGCACAATCACATTTAACACTCCAGGGTTTTTCATTTTTCTTGTACTCGCAACCATACTTGTCCGCGTATTCCTTAATGCGGCCACGTTTGATGTTCTTTAACTCCATAACAAAAGCAAGTTTTTCTTCGTTTATCCCATCCGGATCGTAAATGGTTCCGCTAGAATCCGACAGAGTAACAACCTTACCTCCTAGTTGGTTAACTTTTTCAACAGTGTACTGGGCGACATTCCCAGAGCCAGAAACGACAACGGTCTTACCCTTAAACGTATGATCACGTGTTTTAAGCATCTCTTCGGCAAAATAAACCACCCCATAGCCGGTTGCTTCCGGACGAATCAATGAACCACCCCAATTCAGTGCCTTACCTGTCAGGACACCTGTAAACTCGTTACGAATACGCCGATACTGTCCGAACATAAAACCAATTTCACGGCCACCTACTCCTATATCACCGGCAGGCACATCTGTATCAGGACCGATATGACGCTGAAGCTCAGTCATAAAAGACTGACAAAATCGCATCACTTCATTATCCGACCTGCCTTTGGGATCAAAATCTGATCCTCCCTTACCCCCGCCCATCGGAAGCGTAGTCAGACTGTTTTTAAAAACTTGCTCAAACCCAAGAAATTTCAGCACACTCGCATTGACTGTCGGATGAAAACGCAATCCGCCTTTGTACGGGCCAAGAGCGCTGTTAAATTCGAACCGGAATCCACGGTTAACATGAATACCACCCAAATCATCCTGCCAGGGCACACGAAACACGATTTGCCTTTCCGGCTCAACAATACGTTCTAGTATAGACGCATCTTCATATTTCTTATTATTTTCCAATACCGGAGCAAGCGACTCAAAAACTTCCGTCACCGCTTGATAAAATTCTCTTTCGCCCGGATTACGTTTTTTAACGATCTCTGTTACTTTTGCTATGTAACTATTTGCATTTGCCATACATTTCTCCTTTTTGTCTTCTTTTAGTATTGTAAAATTACCTTTTTAAATATTGATCAATAGCCCTAGCGCTATTTTTTCCTGCCCCCATTGCGGATATAACAGTAGCAGAACCTGTGACAATATCCCCGCCAGCAAAAATATCTTCAATATTGGTCTGCCCTGTATTATTCGCTTCAATGGTTCCTTTTCGCGTTAGTTTAAGACCATTGATAGTATCTAACAAAATCGGATTCGGCCCATTACCTATTGCTATTATTACAATATCCATATCCATTTCAAATTCAGCGCCTTCTATGGGCACAGGACGCCGTCTACCACTCTCATCCGGTTCGCCAAGTTTGTTTTTAATACAAATAAGCTTTTTTACATCGCCGTTTTTATCGCCGATTATTTTAATCGGATTTGTAAGCAGGTGAAATTCAATGCCTTCTTCTTTGGCGTGATGTATTTCATCTATTCTTGCGGGCATTTCATCTTCCGTACGTCTGTAAACAATATATACTTTTTCTGCACCAAGCCTTAAAGCACACCTAGCCGAATCCATTGCCACGTTTCCGGCACCAACAACAGCAACCTTCTTACCGATATTTATAGGTGTATCGTATTCCGGAAATTTATAGGCCTTCATCAGATTTACTCGCGTAAGAAATTCGTTGGCAGAATATACCCCGTTAAGGCTCTCTCCCTCTAAACCCATAAAATACGGCAAACCTGCTCCTGTAGATATAAAAAACGCCCCAAACCCTTCTTCTCGCAGTTTATCTATGGTTTTAATCTTACCGATAACATAGTTGTATTTTATATCAACACCGAGCTTTTTGATTTCCTCGACTTCTTTCATAACAATATCTTTAGGAAGGCGGAATTCAGGAATACCGTAGGTAAGTACACCTCCTGGTTTATGAAGAGCCTCAAATATAGTTACGCTATAGCCCATTTTCGCAAGATCCGCGGCACAGGTTAAACCTGCAGGCCCCGCTCCGATAATAGCAACTTTTTTTTCTTTGAGGTCTTTTTGTGCGGAAATGTTTCCTCTTTGAGATTTGTTTTTAAATTCCCAGTCAGCGGCAAATCTTTCAAGATTTCCGATATTAATGGGAGTATCTTTTCTTGCAAGAACACACAGTTTCTCACACTGATCTTCCTGGGGACAAACCCTGCCGCACACTGCCGGTAGATTATTTGTCTTTTTTATTATCAAAATAGCGTCATCAAAATGTCTTTCACTTATAGCTTTAATAAATGCGGGAATATCGATCTCGGCAGGGCATCCATTAACACATGGGGGATTTTTACACTGCAAACATCTCGAAGCTTCCGTTACAGCCTCATCTTCATTATAACCGTAAGGCACCTCATTAAAATTCTTTATACGTTCTTTTGAGTCTTGCTCTCTCATGCTGTTACCACCTAATTTATTTTAAACCGATCCGACATTGCTTTCCATAGTGATCTAGGGCATTTTTTTCCTTACCCTTGTACCTTTGCTGTCTGCGCACAACATCATCAAAATCCACAAGGTGTCCATCAAATTCAGGACCATCAACACAGGTAAATTTTACTTCTCCATTATATTGGATCCTGCATCCACCGCACATGCCGGTACCATCTATCATAATTGAATTCAACGATACAAGGGTCTTTATTGATTTTGCTTTTGTCATATCAGATACCGCCTTCATCATAATAAGAGGACCAATAGCAAAAACCATCTCATAAGTGTCTTTTTGTAAAAGTTCTCTCAAAACATCGGTAACAAATCCCTTTCGACCATAAGATCCATCATCTGTTGTCACATAAACCTTATCGCAAAACTCCCTTATTTCCTGTTCGCATATGATAATATCTTTGGTCCTGGAACCGATTATAACCGTAACATCATTTCCCTCACGCCGCATGGCTTTGGCTATAGGGTAGGCCTCCGCGGTTCCCACTCCGCCGCCTACGCATATAACCTTGCCTATGTTTTTAACCTTTGTCGCATTCCCCAAAGGACCGGCCACATCAAGAATGGAATCCCCTTCGTTTAACGCGCATAGTTTCTTGGTACTTACACCGATAGCCTGACAAACCACTGTTACTGTTCCCCTTTCACAATTAATGTCATATACGGTTAGCGGGAATCTTTCACCTGTCTCGTTAATACGCAGTATCATAAACTGGCCTGGATTTGCGGCTAGAGCTAAATCCCTGGCTTCAAATTCTACAAGACATATTTCGGGATTTAATTGTTTCTTTTTGACTATTTTATGCATTTTTGCCTCTAATAAATTGCTTTCCTACCACGGAAACTTAATTTCTCAACCCCTTAAATCAAAATCAGGCATAAGAATACGCTCTTCATACCCTTTTATATTCACTTTATCTTTAATGTATGCCTGCAAAGAAAATGCTTTTTTTACATCACCAACCAGTATTGCACCGATAATACAGTCATCTTTTACAAATAGTTTCTGATACAAGCGACTGCTTGCATCTACCCGCTTATACTCTGAGACACCCTCCGCTGAAATATCTCCGAGAGAGGCCATATCGATCCCGAGCACTTTAAGCTTTGTTGAAAGGACCGTTCCGGTATACTTTTTTTCTTTTTCCTCAATATTCTCACCCGCGGCCTTTCCTTGCTCATCAGCTGCCGGCCATATCCCATATATTCTATTGGCATGCTCAGCAACATCACCCGCTGCATAAATATCTTTATCTGAGGTTTTCATAAAATCATCAACGACTATGCCTTTATTAACAGCAAGACCTGCAGACTCGGCCAAATCGATATTTGGCTTTATGCCTGCTGATACTAGGACAAAGTCTGCACTAAATGTTTTTCCGTCTTTTAATATAACTTTTTTAACACCATCAACTTCTGTCACCTTCTGAGTAACAGCACCTAATTCAAAACAAAATCCTATTTCTTCAAATACAGATTTAAGAATATCTGAACCTTCCTGATCAATCTGGCGAGGGAGAAGTCGGTCAAAAAACTCAACAACCCGTACATTAAGGCCAAGCTGCCTCAACCCGTTTGCCGCTTCAAGCCCTAAAAGGCCTCCGCCAATAACAATGACTTCCTTTTTCCCTTGGGCATATTCTTTTATTCGGAGCACATCATCAATAGTCCTCAGTGAAAATACCCAGTCCTGACTAATCCCCTCAATCGGAGGAAGAGACGCAGAGCTGCCATTGGCAAGTAATAGCGTATCATAAGAGTATGATACACCGTCTTGGGTGGTAACCGTATGCGAGACGGCATCGATTGATGTTACTTGTGTGTTTAGCTGGAGATTAATTCCCCGTTTTTCATAAAATTCCGGTGAAAAAATATATAATTTCTCAAGAGGGATTTTATCGGCAAGAAATTCCGGTAACCGGGGACGTGAATAAAACGGATATGATTCACAAGACAAAATTGTTATCTCTTGAGTGTTATCAATGTCATTAATAGTTTTCGCAGCATATGTTCCTGCAACACTATTTCCAATAATAAGAATCTTACTCATGCGTATACCGACTTACCCTAACTACCGATCCGTTACATTTCACTATAGAAATCTTTATTAATCTCTTCTTCGATTATACTCTTATGCTTTACTTCCTCATCCATGAGAAACTTAAACATCTCACGAGTCCCTGGATATTTTGCTATTTCCATTGCTTTCTTATAGAACTCGAATACTTTTTTTTCCATTTCTAATGCAATTTTCAGTGCATCTAAAGGATTGGTCTCTTCGTCTATTGTTTTCCAATCTTCCATAATAATACCCTTATTTTCCGATAGTGATTATTAAACCAACAACAACACCGATTATTGTACTTACGATAGGATTACTTGTAAGAGGACAGGTGCCGCTTGCACACTTACCGAAATAACCGATAGCAAACCCGATAAGCCCACCTAAAACAACACCAATTATTATTTTAACCATTATCCCTCAGATTCTTACACTAACCAACAACAAACACTAACAAAAAGCCAATATATACATGCAATATTGATGCCAAAAACACCCTGATAAATAAAAAAACCTAAGTGGTTTTATAAATGAATGTTACATACATAATCACATTACGCAAAACAATATAATTATGTGTAATTAATTGGCAATGCGCCCAATTTTTAGGCATTTATTGAGTTTTTTTGGATATACAGAAGATGGCTACTTCAGAAAATAGGCTTGAAAATAGATTACTCAAAAACGATGCCCTGCTGACAAAAAACTTGTGAGATATATTGATATGCTCTTCCTTACAGTACACAATAAAGTCTCTGACCGTTAATGTATGAATATTAGCTTTATCGTACCACTTATAAGGAAAACCGGGCGTATTATGTATGCGGCCATTAATAGCTAGATTCCACCGTATTGACCAAAAGGCAAAATTTGGAAATCCTATAATAACATTTCGTCCAACCCTAAGCGCATCATCAATAACCAGCTTCGGATTATTAACAGCCTGAAGAGTCTGATTAATAACAACATAATCAAAGCTATTATCCCTATAATCAATAAGACCTTGATCAATATCAAAATGCAGCACTGAGAGATCTTTCATAATACACTCGTGAACAAGTGTCTCAGAAATTTCAACACCCTGAGCAATAACGTCCTTTTCTTTGACAAGTTTTTCTAATAGCGTTCCGTCCCCACACCCGAGATCTAAGACCCGAGCACCAGGAGAAACTATGCTTGCTATAAAATCAAACTCTTTTCTTAACATGATTCCTCAATGTTTTTAGCATTATATATACTATAGGCGTTTTTTCTTTTTTGCCCTATGAGACAAAAAAGTACTTACTATCGGATTTAACTTTTTATTATCAATTAAGAATGCGTCATGCCCATACGTCGTATTAATATTATAGTACGTAACATCAATACTATTTGCTTTCAAGGCACGAACAATTTCTTCGCTTTGATATGGCGTATACAACCAATCTGAACTGAAAGACATTAAAAGATATTTTACATTTGTAGACTGCGCAAACCGCTCACGCAATGATGGAGCCCCGTCTGCCAGATCAAAGTAATCGATTGCACGAGTAATATACACATAGCTATTTGCATCAAACCGTTTTGTGAAGGCATCACCCTGGTGATGCAAATAACTTTCGACCTGAAATTCAGGTGAAAAATTATAACTATATTTATCTTTACCCTGCAATTTTCTTCCGAACTTCTCCCTCATCGTAATATCGGAAAGATAACTAATATGCCCGATCATACGCGCAACAGCTAAACCATGCGAGGGAAAGCCTTTTCCATAATAATCACCGTCAAACCACTCGGGATCATTAAATATCGCTTTTCTTCCCACTTCATGTAACGCTATATTTTGAGGCGTCTGGTACGCGGCTGTCGCATATGTTATACATGATTTCACTGTTTCCGGATACAAAGTAGACCACTCAAGAGCCAACATACCGCCCATTGACCCACCGGTAACTGCTAAAAGTTGTTTTACTCCAAGATAATCAATAAGGGGTTTTTGAGCACGCACCATATCTTTAAGAGTAATAAAGGGAAAAGAAAGACCGTAAGGCTTTCCCGTCTCAGGGTTAATGGAGCTTGGTCCTGTAGACCCTTTACATCCGCCAATAACGTTAGCACAAATAATAAAATATTTATTTGTATCGTACGCCTTGCCTGGCCCCACCATACTATCCCACCAACCAACTTTCTTATCGTCCTCGTGGTGCTTACCGGAAACATGCGCATCACCCGAAAGAGCATGAAATACGAGTATTGCATTATCTTTCTCCGGTGACAATTCACCGTATGTCTCATATATCAGCTTAATAGATCCTAACTTCTGACCGGACTCCAAAATCATTTCTGCAGGAGCTTGCGCAAATGTAAATTGATGTTGCTTTACGACTCCAGATGATTCTTGACTCATTTCTATAGCTCCCTATTTTCGTAACAATCCTGTGACAGCCCTTTATAATTTCTATTTTATCATTAACTCTTTTAACGTAACATTGTCAACAATATCAGATACCGCATCCTTAACCCGTATCATTACTTTCCTCAAAACACAGACGTTCACATCTGCACACCCGGCATAAGCCCGCGAACCAACACAAGCAATAGGTTCTATGGGTCCGTCAATAAACCGAATGAGCTCGCCCAAGGTTATTTTTTCCGGTGCCCGTGCCAAATAATACCCACCTTTAGTTCCTCTTTTACTGACAACAAAACCGCCTCTCTTCAAAAGCTGCAGCACTTGCTCTAAAAACTTTATCGGCATATCTCCTTTTTTTGCAAGTTCCTGGATAGACATGACTTTTTTGTCGTACATATCTGCAAGATACAACATGGTCTTTAGAGCGTAATCACCTTTATATGTTATATGCATAGTATATAATTCCCACCTATTTAGTATACTTTACCAATACAGAGAAAATTGTCAAGAATCTTTTACTAGCGAATAGCGTATAGTTAAAAAATTAAAACAAAATCTAAACGCTAAATGCTAAACGCTCAATAAACACTACTATCCTTCCAACCCACACCGAAAACCGTGTTTAGAAAAATAATCTGTCTTTACATGAAACACCTTTCAGTATATTATCGTCATAACATATACAGTAAACTCCCCTTAGAATGGTTGACTAAAACTTATCATCATAACGAGGGGAATTAAAAGGAGCAGTGCGATGATATCCTTAATGGAAACCATATTGTTCTTAAAACGGGTTCCTCTCTTCTCCAACATACACGGAGAAGGTCTAAAAAGAATTGCGGACATAGCAGTCGAAAACGTATATGAGGCAGGAACCGTTATTTTTAATGAAAGTGATATCGGCGATGTGCTCTATATAATAAAAAAAGGGAGTGTTGCCATATTCAAAGCATTAGAAGATGGTAGCGAAAAGACCCTCGCACACCTCAAAGAACAATGCTATTTTGGTGAGATGGCAATACTGGATAATTCTCCCCGCTCCGCCTCTGCGCGTGCAGATGACGACTCAATACTTCTGACTGTCGATAAAGAGAATTTTAGACAAGTAGTGAATGAATATCCTGAAATAGCATTTGAGATATTCAAGGTTTTTAGCCAAAGACTACGCGATACAAACAAAGAAATCCAGTTATTATCACAGAAGAATCTCTAAAAAAGGAGTACAAGCAATGAAAACACACATACATAACGCATGTATATTCATATCGACTATTTTGCTCTCATTTGTGTATGCTTTTTCAGGGGCATGCTTCGATGCAGACACCGAACACGCAGATAGATTTTACAAAAGCGGCGTCAAAAATGAAGCAAAACAAAAATACGGTAAAGCAATTAACGCTTACTACCACGCCACACTTGTGTCCCCTGATTTCGCAAAAGCGCATCGATGCATCGGAAGAGTATATGTAAAAAAAGGCCTCCATAAAAATGCCCTCAAGGCGCTCAAAGAAGCTTATTATCTCGATAAATATGACCGGGAAACCCATTATTATCTTGGGATCGTTTACCCACTTGTCGAACACAACAGCGAAAAAGCGCTTGAGCATTTTAAACTATATATGACTGTTGACTCTTTTGCGCCACCTGACCCGAAAAAAATGAAAAAAGTCAAACAATGGATACGCAAATTAAAACGTATGGGCGATGTTAAACGCGACCAGGTACTTATCGACACATACAACAAAGCTGTTGATCTTGACCACCAAAAAAAATACAGTGAAGCGCGGAAGATGTATAAAAAAGCGCTTGATAGAAATCCTCACTATGCACCTGCATACGAAGGGCTCGGGCTAGTGAACATAAAACTGAAAAAATTTGAAGGCGCTCTTTATGCGTTTCAAGAAGCGTTACTTATTGATCCCTACCGGCCTGAAGCACATTATGGACTCGGCATTGTTTACCCAATTACCCGAAACGATGAAAAGAAAGCGGTATATCATTTTGAACGCTACATTGAACTCGCTCCAAAGGCTGACGATATCCCTAAAGTCAAAGGCTGGATAGCTCAACTCAAGGAGAAGAACGCTGCCCGCAGTCAAGAAGTCTCCTTCTACAACGAAGGGGTAGAAGCATTTGACAACGGTGATTTTCAAGCGGCAAAAGAACATTACACTCAAGCGCTCAACATCAATCCTGATTATGCTGATGCATACCAAGGACTTGGACTCGCACTCGTACAGCTCGGCGAATATGAAGATGCGCGTACCGCTTTTGAGGACGCGCTTGACCTTGACCCGGAATTTGCCGAAGCACATTACGGACTTGGAATCGTTTCCCCGCTTTTGGGAGATAAGACAAATGCGATAACACATTTCTGGAAATATCTTGAATATAATCCAGATGCCCCTGACCTCAAACAAGTTCTTAAATGGATCGAAGAGCTTGAAGGCGGATAAAATCTTCGACACTGTTATTGTAAAGATTATACTATGAACCGTATAAAATCATACGCAGCAAGTTTATTAAAAATACATGATGAAGACTGGAAACCATTACTAACGCTCCAACTCTTCATTGTTTCCATTTGCTGTGTTATTGTCAGCTTAAAAACCATAAGCAACTCTCTTTTTGTCTCTAACATTGGCGCTGAGAACCTACCTATTACCTACATGGGCTGCGCGATCGCTCTCGTTGTGAGCGGTCTGATTCTTATTCCTTTTATTGATAAATTGCAACGGCACAAAGTGTACATTATCACCGTTACACTTTTAACCATATTTATTTTGTTTTCGTACGTGATAATACGCTGCGGTCACTCATGGATTTATTACTTTCTCTATATTGTCTCCTATATTATTGACACCATTCTTTTCCTTGAATTCTGGCTTATTGCATCTGACCTGTGTGATACACGACAAGCAAAAAGAGTCTTTCCGCTTATTATTGGATGGTCTCTTGTGGGTGGAATGCTCGGCGCATTTGGAACAAGAGTCCTTGTGCAATATATGAAAACATCTAATTTGCTTCTCATCTCTGCAGCGGCACTTGTTTCCACCATCATAATCATTCTGATTATTAAAGCAATTTTCCCAAAAGAAATCGCTTTTAATGTACAAGGCAAAAGGAAAGCAGCCGGAATATCTAAAATGCAGCGTATACACATGGATATAGGTATATTGAAAGATACTCCTTTACTTAAATATATTTGTATATCTTTTATCTTATACTCTTCTTTAATATATCTTCTCGATTTCCAATTCAATCTCGCGGCAAGCAATCATTTTACTCACAATGGCGTTATTAAAACTGATCAGCTTACCGCTTTTTACGGTATGTTTGACGGTATTTGCATCTCTGTTGCACTTCTTTTCCAGTTTTTTCTTGCGCAACGGTTTCTAAACGCTATTGGTGTTGCTAATTCACAGCTAATACTTCCCTCGGTTTTAACCTTTGGTTTTAGCAGCATTATGCTTACTCTCTTTGGCATGGGCGGCAGAGTACCCATTCAACCGTTCCTTTCTACAATATTAACTCGCATGGGACAAAAAGTGACTTCAAGTTCTATTTATCGTCTCTCGTATAACCTGCTCTACAACCCTATATCTAAAGAAAGGCGTGGAAGGGCAAAAACATTCACTGAGAGTCTTGTTCAACCAATAGGTGTTTTTTTAATCGGCATTGCGATCCTTGCGATAAAAGGCTTAAGCCCTTTTGTTATATGTGGAATTTCAATATTCTTTTCCATATTATACATACTCAATTCTCTGCGGTTAAAAAAAGCATATATTCAGTCTGTGCTCTCAATGTTTGAAGCGAAAGATTACAGTCAACTCGAATCATTTGCCGGTTTATTCGGCAAATTAGGTGAAAAAGAAATATTTAAAAAATTATATCAAGCGCTCGATGATAAAGACTTTAATATTCGCTGCTTTATTGTTGATATTATCGGTGCGATTAACAATACGACCGCCCAAACCCCTCTTTCTAAAATGTATGAGAATGAAGATAATCCGCGAGTAAAAGCCTCCATCATCAAAGTACTTGGAAAGCTCGGCGGAACACAAGCTGCGAGCATCATTAAAAAATCTATTTCTGACAGTAATGCGCGGATCAGAGCCAACACAATAGAGGCGCTTGCACTACTTAATGTACCGCAATTTTACAGCCTCATTCCAGAGAGGCTAAATGATACTGACCATAGAGTACGTGCAAATGCAGCAATAATAATCTTTCAGCTTACAATGACCGAACACTATGAAAATGCGATACGCACATTAGATACCATGTTTAAAAATGGCTCTGAAGAAGAAAAAATATCATCACTCTACGCATTTGGAGAAATAAAAAAAGAAGATTACCTCTCCTATTTTGAAGAAGGGCTTCATTCTTCAGAACAAAAAATCAAACAAAGAGCAATCCTGTCACTGGGAAATATCCATTGCGTACGATCAGCGAAAATCCTCATCTCTATTTTACGCTCAAAGACAACCAGCACAATTAAAGATACCGCAACACAATCACTTATGCTTCTCGGAACCATTGGCCAACAACACATTGTGGAAGAATTGCAAAACAAGGATGTGTATGAAAGAAAGTTCCTCATTAAAGCAGTTGCAGTATCAACAGACAAAAACATCAAATCAATTCTGAAGCACACTGCTTTTGAAGAGATTAAAACAATTAAACAAAATGAGTTTTATATAAGTGCCTTCGAAACTATGCCTGTAAAAAATAGCGTTTTGATCTTAATTGATTCTCTCAAGGATCAAATAACTGAAGCGAAAGAAAATATTATCAGCATTATAGCCCTTTTGGGAGGAAATACTCAGTCAATTAAATCTATTGTACGAAACCTCAGTCACCCGAACCGCTTCTACCGTGCTAACGCTCTTGAAGCCCTTGAGCAAATAGGTGAAAAAGATATCTTAAAAGAAATCATTCCAATCATCGAAGAAGCAACAACAATGCCCCCGCCTGATCTAGATGAAAAGAAATGCAAAAAGCTTGTTGCGGAACTCCTCAAATCTCATTATGGATGGATCCGCGCATGCGCAATATTTTCTCTCGGAAAACTGGGTGCACTTAATTTTACCGAACAAATCGTTAGTATGCTTGGTGATCCGTACGAACTCGCTCGGGCAAATGCAATTGAAGCCTTGACTAAATTTAATGATGCGTCTTCTCTTACCTATTATAAGACCGCATTAAATGATGCAAGCCCGCTCGTCCGCTCATATGCAGAAGCAGCACTAAAATAATATCCCAGAAGAGACTGCCTCTTACGGTGTTCACGACACATTCTTTGATTTGCCACCAAAACGAAATATAATTATCATCCACAATGTGTGCAGCAATTTTATCGGGGTAAGATTTGACTGTCCTTTTTTTCTATCCTCAAAGATAATCGGTATTTCCTTAAATGTGACGCCTATATGACTGCACCGCAAAAGCACTTCTTCAACTATCGATGGGCCACTCGAGATTAAAGAATCAACACCAATTCTCTCTAACACGCTCCTTTTAAAACAGCGATACCCAGACGTGCAATCACGAACAGGTACATTAAGAAGCACTCGAATAATGATCTGAGCACATTTTGTAACAACTTGACGAGCTATGCCTCTACCAATTTCTTTTCCGTTAGGCACGGCACGTGAACCAATAACAACATCTGCGTGGATGCATTCTCGAAGCAAAGACGGAATATATTTTGGATTATGTGAAAAATCCGCGTCCATTTCAATGATAAACTCCGGCTGCATCTTGATCGCTTTTATAAACCCATCCCTGCCAGCATATCCTCTTCCTTTATCATGACTTCTTATCATAACATGCACACGAGGATTGCGCTCCGCTATTTCTCTTACAATGTGCGCTGTACCATCAGGGGAACTGTCATCAACAACAAGTATATCGCAATCAATGTGCAGCTTACCAATATCATTGATAAGTTCAGCAATATTATCAGATTCATTATAGGTAGGAATTACAATAACCGCTTTCACTTTTCCCCATATTCGTCAGGAGGTTACAATCAAACGTTCAAACCCAATGGTTCTTTCTCTTTATTATGCGGATATATCTCTATTCCTTTATACTCTGCAATAATAAAGAAAATGTCACTGCCAGCATTATTTTCACAGTATTTCTGCAATTCTAATGAAAGAATATCTTTAAGATTCATGGAAGAAGATTCAATGTTTTTTAACAACATATCCATAAGAGTTTCCACCCCTAAACGCTTACCGAGAATATCTTTTATATTGATAAGGTTTTGATTGCACATAATAATTTTATCGCCGGAAGACAGCGCAGCGCGACCTACGAGAGAACCTTCTACCTCAGCACTGTCAATCACTCCAGAAGCCCCTTTAGGTTTAAGAAGCATGAAACTCTTATCGCTCTTTTTCCACAATATAAGCGGATGCGCCATATTTCCATAATGCCTCAATGAATTTGTATTATGGTCAATAACCACAACAAGCAACGAAAACAATGCTTCCTCAATATTTTCTTTTACGCCTTTTACAATTTCATCATACATATCATTCGGCAATCGTTTCTTATGTAAGCATTCTTTTATAATGTTCCCGATAATATTTATTGCAGCGATTGATTCATAGCCTTCTCTCCCCGTATGCCCCATCACCATATACACGTACTCTTCTGATGGATAAATATAGGCAAAATCCGCATGAGAATCACTATAAGGAATATACTTCACTTCAGCATCCAGTTTTGAATGCCGAAAAGATTTCGGGATAAATTCTTTACATGCGGCGTTCAAAAATTCCTTTTGTTGAGCAGTCACTTTTTTATAGTCGCGGATTTTCACTTTTAACGTTTCTATTTCTTGCCTCAAATCTTTCACCAGATGAGATATGCGAAACGTAACATTAAAAAAATATCCAAAACGATGATAATCGGTTTCTTGAGCAATATTCTCTTCGGTTTCAAGTCGATATACTTGCGCTGACATTTTATCAGCTGCATCAATTAAAAAATATTTAACAACAAAATATATGACAAGCGCAATGCAGAGAATGATCGCTGTTGCAATCGCCATAAAAGAAAGTGCCTTCTCATATGAACGCTCAACTGCACGTATACCTTTTATCCCTATCGAAAGCACGCCATATAGCCCATATTCTTTCATCCGTAACGGTTGGTACACATAAAGGTTTGAATGGTTATGCAAAAACGTGACTTCTTCCTTTCCTGAGGTTAAGACTGTGCTCACACCACTTTCAGTAACTGCGTTTTCCCTCGGTGTTGGATCGCTGGTAAAAATCAGTTTTCCCTTTTTGTTATACAAGGAAAGAGATTTGATCCTCCCTTTACTATAGACATTTCTTAAAGTCTGATGTACATAAGATGCAGTATGAGAGGTCATTTCACTAATAATACGCGGTTTCAGCACGCTGGCGTAAAAACGCGCTTCGCTAACGGCTTCATTGATGAGCGATTCCCTGGTTTGTCTCGTAACAACAAAATAGATAATACTATTTATTAATACTAACGATAAAACAAGAGCAACCGTAATCTGTGTAATTATTCTTCTATTACTATTCCCTGCATGCATTCTTGACAATAAAAACCTTTAAAGTTAGGATCCCGCACAATATTGTTTTGCGCCTGTTTTTTTGATGTACTGCATCCTGCACCCATACCCACCAGCACAACGATTAGCACACATACCACACTATGTCGAACATGCTCACATTTCATATCAGCAGTATACAACAAACATTATTATATTTACAACACTCTCTTTAATAAAAATATATCCATAGGGATTGTGAAATGATACTATCCCCATATCATGATAAAATGATTGTTATTATTATAAAGTTCTGGTAAAAAAAGAGTGCGGTATTGAGAAGTAATAATACGACCAACTTGGAGGCGTGCATGATACAGTATAATGATGAACTAAAAAGCAAACTACTATCCATTGTTCAGAACAAATCCGTCATTATTAAAAACGTAACGCTTGCATCTGGAAAAAAGAGCAATTATTACGTGGACGGAAAACAGACGACACTGAGTAGTGATGGCATCGTCATAATCGCAAAACTTTTTGCGGATCTATTAACAGATGTGCAAGCGGTAGGAGGCCCCACCATGGGGGCAGATCCATTTGTCGGTGCACTATTATATGAATGTCATAATCGAAACATCCCTATGGCCGGTTTTATCGTGCGAAAAGAAATAAAACAACACGGCACAATGAAAATGATAGAAGGGCCAGTAGCACCCGGGACAGAAGTTGCCGTTATTGAGGATGTTATCACTACAGGGGGATCGGTACTTAAAGCAATAGAGATTCTCCAGGAAAATAACTGTACCGTCAAAAAGGTTCTTGCACTTCTCGACCGTGAGCAAGGCGGACAGGAACTTTTTGAGGAAAAAGGTATTCCCTATTATCCTATACTTACGAAGAGTGATTTAACGCTTCCAGCGTAACTCAATTATAGCGGATAGCGTTTAGATTTTGCTTTAGTTTTTAACTATACGCTAAGCGCTAAACGCTATCTAGAACACGTAATCTTCTCATAATCTTAGTGTAGAGCATATCAGCAAGAGCATTATATCCTTTCGTATCTTTTTCAGATACATACGGGATTTCTCCCAAGATCGGAACCTTGGAACATTCAGAAATAATGCGTGGGCTTGTCTTCTGAGCCAACCCTTTCTTTGTCCTTGTACAATCATTATATATAACACCAAGAATACTTATACCGCGACGTTCGAGCTCATTAATGGTAAGCAGTGTATGATTAATTGTTCCTAAGCTCGATCGGGCAACAATAATGACTGGAAAACCAATATCTTTTATGAGATTACTTACAAAATAGTCTTTCGTTATTGGAACAGACACTCCTCCAATACCTTCAACTATGATCTGGTCATAATTCTGTGCAGCATGCTCTACGCTTTTTAACACGTTTTTAATATTGATCGTTTTCTTTTCAATACGGGATGCCGAAAGAGGGGCAAGGGGCGCAGAAAAACAAACAGGGTTTAATTCATTTTGTTGTTGAGGTAGGTTGAGTTTCTTTTTTAAGTATAGTGTATCAGGAGATATGCATTGACCTTTTAGTTTCCGTCCACCTGTTGCAATCGGTTTTACTACGATCGTTCTTATATTTCTTCTCAGAAAAGCCTGCGCAATAAGTCCCGATACAAATGTTTTCCCGATATCAGTATCTGTACCTGTTGCAAATATCCCTTTATGCATATATGGGGTTCCTTACAATGAAAGATAACGAAGAGAGGAAACAGGATGTCCTATCTTATGAAGATTTTGTCACCTTGTTTATTGCATTATATGTTACATCAAGAAGGTCTTTTAGTTCACTTAAGGTAATCGATAAAGGAGGCATCAAAACGATAACATCCCCTAACGGCCTTAAAATAACACGATTTTTTCTCGCCTCCATAATAACGTTATGGCCCATTTTTTCTTCCATTAAAAATGATTCTTTTGTTTTTTTGTCTTTAACTAACTCTATCCCAACCATAAAACCACATAACCTGACATCGCCAACATGTCTCAATTTTGCAAAACGCATTAACCCTTTTCTCAAGGCCTTAATCTTCGGAAACAATTTTTCAACAACATGCTCATTTTTAAATACATCAAGATTTGCCAGTGCAGCAGCACAGCAAAGTTGGTTTCCTGTATAGGTATGGCCATGGTAAAACGTTTTCTTTTGACCATACTCTCCACAAAAAGCGTTATATATCTCTTGAGTGGTGAGCGTCGCTGCAAGAGGCAAATACCCTCCGGTAAGCCCTTTTGCTATAATCATAATATCGGGCGAAACATCTTCATGTTCACATGCCCACATTTTTCCTGTTCGGCCAAAACCTGTTGCAACCTCATCAGCGATCATGAGTACATTGTATTTACTGCACAGCGCCCTGATTTGAGACAGAAAAGTTTTTGGCGCTTTCAGCATACCGCTAGCACCTTGCACAAGGGGTTCTACAATAAGACCGGCAACAGTTTCAGACTCGTTTTTTAAAATTTCTTCTAAACGTTTTAGGCACTCTCCACCGCACTCCTCTTTGGTGTTTCCATACGAACATCGATAACAATAAGGTGAAGGCGTGGTAATGGTATCGAACAATAGTGGTTTGTAAATGCCATGAAAGAGAGGGATCTTTCCGACACTCACCGCACCTACAGTATCTCCGTGGTACGCGTTTTCAAATGAGATGAATTTTGTTTTTTTGCCGGAAGTGTCATCAATCTGCCTCCAGTATTGTAGAGCTATCTTTAAAGCGATTTCAACTCCTTCTGAACCACTGTCTGAATAAAATACCTTTTCTAGCCCCTCCGGGGTGATTTCCACTAACCGTTTCGCTAACGTAATGGCAGGAATATTTGAGAGCCCTAAAAGAGTTGAGTGCGCGATCAGTTTTAATTGATCGATAATTGCCCTATCAATCTCTTTTTTTCTATGTCCATGCACATTAACCCACAATGAAGACACTCCATCAATATACCTTCTCCCATAAATATCCCATAGATGCACACCACTGCCTTCTTTTACAATAAGCGGGATTTCATGCTCGTAGTCCTCCATCTGCGTAAACGGATGCCATACATAGCGTTTATCTTCAAATTCTAATAGACGATTTTGCGTTGTCATATATTCACCCTTATTACATACTTGTTCATATTACGAATAAAATTTTTGTTTAATTTTCTCGAATGCACTTAAGAGTTTAATAATATCCTCTTGAGAATGTGTTGCCATCATAGTGAGTCGCACACGCGCTTCATTCTTAGGAACAGTAGGATATCGTATCCCCGGCGCTAGAATATTATTTTCGTATAGAAATTTTGATATTTCCATTGTTTTCTTCTCATCACCAATAATAACAGGTATTATTTGTGTAGATGAAGCTCCCGTATTATACCCCATAGATTTAAGACCATTGCGTATATAAGTCACCATGTCCCAATATTTTTGTCTCCGTTCGGGATCATCTTCAATAATATTAAGCGCTTCAATTGAAGCAGCGCATACAGCCGGAGGAAGAGCCGTTGTATAAATAAAACTGCGCGCTTTATTTCGCAAGAATTCTATTAAATCACTTGATCCTACAACAAACCCGCCTAATCCTCCTACCGCTTTACTGAGTGTCCCCATTTTTATATCAATGGTGTCCTCTACCCTAAAGTATTCGCTTGCCCCTCGACCGTTTTCTCCCAATACACCTGTTGCATGTGCTTCATCTATCATAATAATAGCATCGTGTTTTTTTGCAACTTCGATAATCTGCGGTAGCGGTGCAAGATCGCCATCCATACTGAACACTGAATCGGTAATCACCAATTTTCTGCGATGTTTAGAATATCTTTTTAAAGCAGCATTAAGTTTTGCGGGATCACAATGAGGATAGACTGCAATCTTTGCTTTTGATAATCTGGCGGCATCAATAATGCTTGCATGATTTAATCTATCGAGGAGAATGACATCATTTTCATCAACGAGAGATGTAATTGTTCCCACATTGGCGGTATAGCCCGTAGGATACAAAATCGCCGCTTCTTTCCCCTCAAAAAGAGCTATTCTTTTTTCCAGCTGATCATGAAGCTCCATCGTTCCAGAAATAAGACGTGATGAAGCCGCTCCGCAGCCATATTTTTTGATTGCCTCAATGGCAGCGTCTTTCACCCTCTGGTGAGTGGCAAGTCCAAGATAATTATTTGAGCTAAAAGAAAGATATTTCTTTTTTCCAATAATAACTTGCGCTTCCTGACTTGAAGAAATAATACGCAAACGTCTATACAAACCACTTTTCTCTAATTCTTCAAGCTCCTTCGTAAGAAAAGACAATTTCTTCATACAATACCTCTTTATATGTTATTTTATATTTTTCGGGCAATAATCGCCCCAATATGTCCCCCAAAACCATACGACAAACTCATAACACTCGCAATGTCTTTTTGCACCCCTCTCAGCGCCGTATAGTCCAAATCACACTCCGGATCAGGATCCACGAGATTTATTGTTGGCGGCACATAATTATTCTTCATAGCCAAAAGTGATAAAATTAATTCAACACTTCCACTTGCACCAAGCAAATGTCCCGTCATTGGTTTTGTTGAGGAAAGTGAGACTCCATTCACTGAGCAGCCAAACCCATCCTTTATTCCTCTGGTCTCTATTGTATCATTTTTCTCTGTTGCTGTCCCATGACAATTTACATAATCTACAGCACCCAATGCTGACTCATGCAAAGCTTTTCGAATAGAATGCGCAATCTGCCGTGCATTGCAATCAAATGATGTGATATGATGAGCATCATTTGACATAACTCCCGACGTAATGTGCCCATACATAGCGGCATTTCTTTTTTTAGCATGATCCATAGATTCTAATACAACAACACCAGCCCCCTCACCAATTACAAATCCGGATCGATTTTTATCATACGGTTTAAAAATTGTCTCATTATGTGAGCATGGTTGTGCCAGCACCCCCATCTTCTTAAACCCTGCCATTATAAAATCTGACAGTGATGCTTCAGACGCTCCCGCTAGAACAATATCAGCATCTCCAAACTCAATCATACGCATACCCTGTATAATCGAGTGTATTCCCGTGGCACACGCTGAGGCTATATGGAGGACCGGCCCATTAAGACCACATTCTCGTGCAATCGCATTCCCCGGATAACAGGCATCAAGGCTACACCTATCAAAACTTCCCTCCCTTACTGCACTCTGAAATCGCTCAGCGATATGAACATTGATTTTACTTGAACTAACAACCGTGCCGCATATTTCTTCTTTATAGATATTCTCATTGAGTTTAGCATCGTCCAGTGCGCGAAAAGCAGCCATAAGCGCAAATTGCACATTACGATTATACAAACGATACGCATCCGGAATCTTTTCTTTTACTTCAGCGCCAACAGAAACATAATATTTTTGTCTGTCACCTGATAAAATCCCTACAGCAGTTTTTCCCGATGATATGTGTCTCCAAAAAACATCTGGAGCACCTCCTAATGGGGTAACCAATCCTATACCGGTAACAACAACTTTTCTTTTCATAGTATCCGACTGTCTAAATTATATACCTGACCAGATATATTGTTTTTTCCTGATAATTCATAGACACTTTCCGCTATTTCATCAAGATCAGATAACCGTTCTAAACAGTTATCATTTATTGTCTTTTCTAAATACATATGGGTATTATCGAGCCCCATATCCGTCTTAAGCAATCCAGGCAAAACAACATTGACCTTTATGTTATATTTGCCATATTCTTGTGCTGCAGATTTCGAGAGACCAATCACTGCTGCTTTACTCGCAGCATAATGCGACTGTCCTGAAGATCCCTTTACCCCCACAAATGAAGAAATATTGATAACATGCCCGGCCCTTTGGGCAATCATGAGGCGTAATGCCTCTTTCATAATAAGAAATGTCCCTTTAAGATTTATTGAAATCACCCGGTCAAACTCATCGCTGGTCATTGAAATAACATGTTTTTTACTTGTCACACCGGCATTATTTATAACTACATCAAGTTTACCGTACGTGTTCTTAATTACCTTAAAAAGATTTTTCACATCATATGCACGAGCAACATTCCCGCGCACAACAATTCCATCACCACCGCTTTTTTTTACTTTCCGAAGCACCGCTTGAGCCGCCTCATCATCATGTTGATAATTAATAATAACCGTGTCGCCACATACGGCACATTTTAGCGCAAGTGCACGCCCAATTCCTCGTGAACTTCCGGTTATAAGAACAATACGTTTTGTTTCCAAAATATATTCCTTTACATCCTACCTATACGGATACTTTATCCAAAGAAGAACCACAGGTTAACCCACAATCAGATATCATCTGCCAATCATCAGCAGGTGGCCTTCCCTGTGTTGTCAGATAATTGCCTATCATTGCCCCATTCGCACCAGCATAAAATATCCAGCTTTGCATATCCCTCAAGTTTTTTTCTCTTCCACCACAGATACTAATATCGGCAGATGGCATAATAAATCTATAGATACTGATAATTCTCAATATTTCTAAGGGATGTAACGGCGACGTACCCCCTAAAGGTGTACCCTTAATCGGATTAAGAAAATTTAGCGGCACTGCATCAACTTGCAAATCCCGTAATATAACAGCTAACTCTATTCTGTCTTCCCATGATTCACCGAGTCCAAAAATTCCTCCGCAGCATATTTCCATGCCTGCACGTTTAACAATTCGCACGGTTTCAACACGCTGATCATAGTCATGAGTGGAACATATGCGAGGAAAGAAACTTCTCGATGTCTCAAGATTATGATGAACCCTTTTCACGCCCATCTCTTTTAATTTTAAGGTCTGAATCTTCGTAAGAATACCTAATGATGCACAGACATCAAGACGCTCCTGAGGAGTAGCTTTTATCATTTTGCATATCTCTTCAAAATCCCGATCGGTAAGTGCTCCGCCACTTGTGACAAAGCCAAATCTATTGGCTCCACTGTGCTCAGCATCTTTACATGCATTCAAAGATTCACTGCCATTTTTTAACGGATACTGTTCAAATGATACGTTATGATGCACTGATTGAGCACAAAACTTGCAATCTTCTTTACATGCCCCGCTTTTTGCGTTAAAAACCGAACAAAGAGATACAACATTACCTTTAAAATGCAATTTTATCTTATGAGCCCAATACATAAGATCATACAAATCTACTTCACTTACTAAGCATGATATTTCATCCTGTGTGACAGATTCTCCTACTACAATCTGTTCAGCCAACTGGGCAATATTCATATTAATCTCCTATTGTCAACTATAACCCTTATTTTACTTTACAATCAATTCAAAAAATTAGGAAGCGACATATAGTCACCCCATGCAAAAAGTATACGACACGAAGTGTCCTTTTGCAATATAACTTTACACGTTATTCGCATCTCGTATCTCGTATTTCGTTGAAGGTGTTTGTTAAATATTTACATCAATCGAGATACGATTCACTATTCACGGATAAGTCGTAGACGTCTTCTTTCCTATCGAAACATACAGAGGTAAAGACTGGAGAATCATGTTGAGAATATTAAGGTATTATTTTGATTCAGGCTTGCTTTTTAGGAAAGGTTTTACAATTATATAGAAAATAGAACGAAACTTCATATAGCGTGTGAAGAGATATAGCAATCGTATGGTTTGAATAGGGAAGTAAATTATCTTGTGGATAAAAAGACGACAAAAACCAATCTTACGCTGCTTGTTAATTACCTCACTGGGAAGGCAGGTAGGATCGATATCAGAACATTTGAAGTATTTATACCAATCAGCCTTGTCATCTATCAAACCTCGTTTCGTATATTCATCCCAAAGCGGTGTGGTACGGTAGACACACAGGCGATTGAAGTTAAAAGTATCCAGCGGAAGCTTTGATGCAAAGTCAAAAGTTGCTTTTATATCTTCAATCTTTTCATCGGGAGTACCAACAACAAAAAAACCGTGTACGCGTTCAATGCCTGCGCGTTTGGAATCAATGACAGCACTCTTAATTTTTGCTAGTGTCTGCTTTTTGTTCAACCGATTAAGAACATTTTGGCTACCGCTTTCTATACCAAACATCATTGATTTACAGTTTGCCTTAACCATGGTCGGGAAAAGATGTTGTGCTGTTGAATCGACTCGTCCTTCACAACCCCATTCAATTGTAAGGTTATTGTCTTGAATGCCTTTACAGATTTCCTCGATCCGTTCAGGTTGTAGAAGAAAATTGTCGTCAACGAAGTATACCGCACCGTAACCAAGATCAGTCAGGTGTTTTAATTCATTTATAATATGTTGCGCACTACGGGGACGCCACTTTTTCTTGGTGAGAATCGGGATGTTACAATATACACATGCCCACGGACACCCACGAGAAGTTTGCATAGTTGTAAAACGTTTTTTTGATAAGACTACTGGCACGTCCAGAGGCATAGCTTCTACAAACTCTAAAGATAAACTTTCGCGATCGGGAAACGGCCATTGATCAAGATCAAAATTTAATTCCCGGTCAGGGTTATTTATTATTTGGCCGTTTTTTGTCCAAGTAAGTCCCTTGACACTTGCAAGATTATTAAGGTTCTTCAAAAGATCAAGAATAAGCTCTTCACCATCACCTCGGCAAATAAAATCGACATCAGGACACTGAGTCTTGATTTCTTTAGCGTTTAGCGAAGCAAAGACGCCTCCAAAGGCTAGCGGCACCTTTATATTAGCGGTTCGGATATCTCGAGCAAGAGTCTTCGCGTGTGGATAGCTAGTTGTACTCAAGAAGCTTAATCCGACAATGTCCGGTTTTTCTTTTTGAATTTTCTCAATGATTACTTTATTTGGTGTTTCCGGGTTAGCTTGGTCAAACATGGTGCACTCGTGACCAGCTTGCTTGAGCACTGCAGAAAGTGTCATGATTCCAAGTGGTGGTGATGCAATTATATTGATCTTCCCATTTTCTGCACGCGGCTCTGACGCAAGCGTGTGGAATTGGGGATCACGAATATAAATTAAGAATACATGCATACAAGCGCCTTACCCTATAAGTCTTTTTATACTTTATTTATCTTTAGTTTCTGTTTTATTGTACAGATTTGTGGAGAAATGTATCTAACATCTTTAGGTTTTCCCAACGATTGAAATTACTATAGTAAATGTACCCTACACGTAAAGCCGAACTTCATATAAGAAAATTATATTTGGTAGAATTTAAGTATAAGATACACGAAAGGTTATGATAATGGACGAATCATGGTAATTAATCAACTTAAAAGCAACAAATAAATACGGTAGATTCATCTCACAAGCCATCAATCAAAAAAAACAAATCGCACTTCAATATTCCTTATAAAGATTTCAATCCTGGAAATGTAACCATAGCCAGTATTAAACCAAGTACGATGAGTAAGATAATCAATATTACTACAGGCAGCCTCTCTGACCGTAACGGAGTGTAACCGAAGTCTTTTACGAACTGCGCTATTACATCCCTTCGTTCCTTGTGTGCCCCTTTAGGTAGATTTGGTTCATGTGTAAAGAGTCGTCCCAAAGTAGCACTTAGTCGCATCTGCACATTGACTGCCCAACCTGAGGCTTCCAAGAGGACACTCATATCTCTTTTGCGTATCTTGATAAAACCCACAATTATGCCTGGCAATAAAACAACGACTGCTATTCCTACTAATGCGACAAGAATATGCGTTGGACTTACTTGAGATAGGGATTTGGTAACATAAGCAAAGGATGATCCGAGAGCAGCAATTGCGATGCCTCCACCTAATAAGAGATCGCGGGTCATACCCGATGCGCTAGGGGCAGCAAAACTTTTCTCTAACTTACTCTCGCCGGACTTGGTAAATTTATCTATTTGCGTCTTTATGAAACTTGTAAATTGCTGAAAAGGCGCTTTCACTGATTCATAGATGCTTATAGGGTTTTTCACGATATCCACTATCTGGGCATCCCATTCTCGGTCATCTACAGTAAAAAAAATGCCGCGTTTACCAATGCGCAACCTACCTGCAGTACCGGAAGTTACCGCAGCTACAATCTCAAATTTAATATCTTTATCCTGGCGGCCGGTAACCTCCACATACAATAGATACATACAACTCTTTTTCGCTATCTTTTTGTGTGCCTGCCTATCCTTAACTTTCATTGTAAATGTAATTTGTCTTCCATCAATTACTAATGTACCCATTTCAATAAGGGACCGAGTTTTGGGACAATAAAGATTTGAAAAACACACAAAATTGTTTACCAATTCCATCAACCATCTTTGGTAAAGGATTAACTTTTCCAAATTATGTATCTCGTTTAAATCATTAGCTACAGCCACATCTTTTGCAATAATCTCACTCACACGATTTCTGTAGTGTCCATTAAGATAAGTACGCAGTTTATCCGTGTCTAGCTGTTCTACTTTTATGCCCTGTTTACTTTCTAACCACGTCCGGTATGAGGCAAAGACATCTTTTACCTTATCCCACTGTTTTTGGGTAAGATGCTTGACCGGTTCCTCAAGAGTGCGATTTAGAACCTTCTCCCTAAGACAAAAAAGGCGTTCAACATATAAGGGGTTGATTGTTCCCTCTAAATCCAAGATACCTTTTGGGTTAGGCGGAGCCAATGGGGCATCATTAATTCGGGCTTCCATTATTGATTTATCTGTAAAATCAATTTCTTCGAGCTCATTTTGGCGAAGCTGCATCTGAGCTTGAGCTTTTTTATCAAACTCGATCATTGCACACTGTATAAAATACTGCTCGATCTTTTCTTCCAGGCCAGTCATTAACTCATAAGCTTCTGGTGTTTCGGTACCCCAAGGCATGACCTCGGTGGTATTATCCCCATTAGGGGTTTCCCCTTTTTCTTTCCATGCAAGATATCCTTCCGTCTCATTAAAAAATATCTTAAGCTGTTCTTGGCCAATCCCTGCTTTACCGCTGGCATCAAGAACAGGGCCAACAGTCTCTATGACTGCTGTAATGAATTGAGATAAATCGGTCTCAGATGTGGCGTCCGGAGGAATAATCCCATCGCCATTATTCGCTGCGTTAGCCATGATGCTTTGCACGTCACGTACCTGAGCTAGACTAATCTTCTCTGCGCCTGGTAAATTAAGATTGGTTAAAATAAGCTCTGCAGCTGCGCGTAATTTTTTACCTTCAGGATGACTGGTATCAATATCGTTTAAATCTAAGACATCACTACCTTCGGACAAATGGCTGCGATTGGCAAGAAATCGAAATAGCCAAGCCTGTGCATCCTTGATTTCATCTGTTCTGATGCGACCGTTTTGATCAGTATCTACATAAGAAGTAAATGCGGGATCACAGTTGAGGGTGTTGATCGGAACGCTGGTAGCTGCCCAGTGCGTTTCATCAAGAACTTGTATCTTCTCCAAATCTTGAGCATCCTGGATTCTAAGCTGATAGCTTTTACCGTAATTTTTGAATATCAATTGAGACATAAACAAATCTCCCTGGTTAATATTTCGATGCCATTTTGCCCTATCTATAAAAACGTCCTTATTATGAAAATACTAACGTTTATAGTATCCATTTCGACAATTTTAGCAAGCTGAAAATACTCTACAAATACAATAAATAATTATCCTTAGTCAGGCGGCTGAATGGGGGCAGCCGTCTGACAAAAAATCCCAATTCCCATTCATTAAAAATTCCTTATATTGGGTAGTCGGGTGGGAAAAGATCCTCAATCCATTTCTTATTTCCTTGGGAGGACTTCTTGGCTAAACCATAGCGCCTCTGTCCCGCCTTGAAGGCAGATCGCTCCATGTGTTCACTCATCGGCGGTACAACTGAAACATGGTTTACACTTTTTTAATGTTACTTGATGACTTTGTTCTTGCTTATATCAATAGCTACTATTATTGGTTTTGCACGTTCTAAGGGTCGTCGAGTGTATTTTTAAACCCTCTATGAGATGTAGTTATGAATAGTATTTGAGATTATTATACTAACGGTTTGGAGTAAATTTAGGTCCGGAGGTGTTTCCAAAATACGAATATTGAGTTACGAGTCACTATCCACGAACACCGAACCACTAATAATATTCACTTCATGGCTCATTCATGATAGAATGCACTTATGGATAAAGTTACTCTCTTAAAGAAAGCAGCTACCGCACTCAAGCATGCAAAAGCGCCATATTCGTCTGTTAAAGTAGGGGCAGCGCTCCTCACAAAAGAAGGAAAGGTGTACACTGGATGCAATATTGAAAACTGTTCTTATGGACTCACCATGTGCGCTGAACGAGTTGCACTCTTTAAGGCATTAAGTGAAGGATACTCATCATTTCAATCTCTTGCTATCTTCAGTAATGATATCGATGACATTGTTCCCTGCGGAGCATGCTTACAAATATTATGTGAGTACGCGCCAAAACTTACTATTATAACTAAAGATCGTTCAGGAAAAATCAAAACAAGTAGAATCAATTCATTCTTACCAAAACCATTTTTACTCAATGATAGATAAAAAAACAAGAATTTTTCTTATAATATTAGATAGTGTAGGTATCGGAGCTCTCCCCGACGCTGAATCATATGGCGACAAAGGAGCAAACACCCTTTACAATATCGCAAAAAAAACTAAAGGGTTTAGTCTCCCCCATTTGCAAAAGCTTGGCCTCGGCAATATCACTCCATCAAAACATATAAAACAAACACCACGCCCGATTGGTTCGTATGGTTTAATGGCAGAAAAATCAGCCGGAAAAGATACATCAACCGGTCATTGGGAGCTCTGTGGTGTACTGACAAAAAAACCGTTTCCGACATACCCGAATGGTTTTCCCAAAGAAATCATCAATCCATTTAAGGAAAAAATAAAAACAGATATATTGGGAAACTGCGCTGCGTCAGGAACAGAAATCATTAAAGATCTCGGCGCCGAACATGTAAAGACCGGATATCCGATCGTATACACATCAGCAGATAGTGTTTTTCAAATTGCCTGTCACGAAGAAGTTGTTTCGGTAAAAAAACTCTACGAGATTTGTGAAATTGCCCGATCATTACTCAAGGGGAAACATAATGTGTGCAGGGTTATTGCACGTCCCTTTACAGGAAAGCCAGGTTCATTCACACGAACTGAACGTAGAAAAGATTTTGCTATTCCCCCTCAAGGAACAACACTTCTTGATCTTATTGCGCAGAAAAAAGGCACCACATTAGGAATAGGTAAAATTAGTGACATATTCTGCGGCAGAGGAATTACTCGATCTATCCATACCTCGTCAAATGCACATGCTATAGATGAAATTATGTTTTCTATACAGAAAAAACGCTACACGCTTACATTTGCAAACCTTGTAGATTTTGATACTGCATACGGACATAGAAATAATGTCGAAGGATACTACAAAGCCCTCAGACACTTTGACCGGAAACTCAACAATATTATGAACTCGCTTAAAGATAATGACATACTGGTCATTACAGCTGACCATGGATGCGACCCCACACACCCTGGTACTGATCACACCCGTGAATATGTTCCACTTTTGCTATACGGAAGAAATATACAACAAGGCATAGATATTGGAACACGTACAACCTTCGCTGATTGCGGGCAAACTTTAGCTGATATATTAAATGTTGGTAAGACAAAGATAGGTAAGAGCTTTAAAGACATGGTGGTCATTTCACGTTGAACGGTGTCCGTTTTAACCATTTTTATCTATGAACGATGAACCATGAACTATAATAAGGACTATTATTATGAAAAAAACGAGCATACATACATCAAAAATAATTTCATCGATCAAAAAGAAAACCTCTATCAAACCAAAGATAGGTATCATAAGCGGTTTTGATGTTCTTCCGTCACCTATACCGCTTTCCAATAAAACTATTATTCCTTTCTCTACTATTCCACAACTGCCAAAACCATCTGTTCCGGGACACTCCGGTCGTTTCGTTCTGGGAAATACAGAAGGAAAAGATGTTATTATTCAGGAAGGACGATTCCATGTATATGAAGGCACTCCACTAGACACCGTACGATTACCTCTGACAATTATGAAAAAACTTGGGGTTCAATCAGTAATAATTATTAATGCCGCCGGGGGGATACACCCAAAACTTACACCGGGAGACATAATGCTTGTCACTGATCACATCAATTTTATGGGCACGCACCCTCTGATTGGGCTGCGGGACAATGACAACGCAATTCCTTTTCTTGAGCTGACACATGCCTATAGCACCATACTCAGGAAGATTGCACAACAATCAGCGCGCACTCTTTCTCTACAACTAAAAAAGGGAGTCTACCTTGGAGTATCAGGTCCCACATATGAAACACAGGCTGAAATAAGAGCGTTTCGATCATTAGGTGCTGATTGTGTGGGCATGTCCCTTCCTTTTGAAACAATTTTCGCACGATTTCTTAATCTTCATGTATGTGGGTTATCTATTATTACCAATATTCACCACAGTCATACTAAAAAGAAGGTACACGCGTCTCATACTGATGTCTCACGTGTTTATAAAAACACTCAAAAGAAACTGTACCCGCTCATTCAATCAATCATAAGGAACATACAATGACACTTACCATGAAAGAATGGAACAGATACGAACAGGAATTTCTTGCACCCTACGCACAGAAATCAAAGAACTCCAAGGGGAGAATATATCCTGAATCAGCCCATGCGTTTAGGACTATTTATCAGCGTGATTGCGATAGAATTGTACATAGCAGAGCATTTAGGCGCCTTGAATATAAAACGCAAGTGTTTGTTAATCATGAAGGCGACCATTACCGTACCCGTCTTACCCATACCCTTGAAGTCGGTTCAATTGCCCGCACCATTGCACGCGCACTGAAACTTAATGAAGATCTCACAGTCGCAATTGCCTTAGCACATGATCTTGGGCATCCTCCTTTTGGCCATACCGGAGAACACGCACTTGCTGAACTAATGTCCGATCAGGAAGGGTTTGAACATAATAAACAGAGTCTTCGTGTTGTCGAAGTTCTTGAAAAAAAATATCCCACACACCCTGGCCTTAATCTCACATGGGAGGTGCGTGAAGGGATAATGAAACATAAAAGCACCTATGACAAACCCGATATGTCCGCTTTTAAAAAAGATACGTCTTCATCACTTGAAGCACAAGTTGTCGATATTGCTGATGAGATTGCCTATAACTGTCATGATGTCGACGATGGGCTTTCATCAGGTCTTTTAACAGAAAAAGAATTGCACTCCGTACCTTTATGGAATGCGTGCCTCAATGACATTAGAAAAGCGCATCCTCGCGCATCAGATGAAGTCATTCGTTATTTCAGTGTACGGGCTCTCATCGACACACAGGCAAAAGATGTGATATTTAATACCGAAAAATTAATTCGATCGTTACGCATCAAAAGTGCCAATGATGTACGCAACCATCACGAAAACATCGTTGTCCCGAGCAAAAATCTCCTCAAGGACGGAACTATCCTCAAAAAATTTCTCTTAAATAAACTGTACACACATCCTCGTGTACAAAAAATGAATAAGAACGCAACAAAAGTAGTTACATATTTATTTGAAACGTATAGAAAGAATGAAGAACTGTTGCCAGTACAAACAAAGAGAAAACACTCGGAAGAAACAAAAAAACGATTTATTTGTGACTATATTGCGGGAATGACTGATCGTTTCGCTCTCGATGAATATCGACGCCTCTCAAAGAAACGCTAACGCGCACTTCAGGATACCGTTACACCGGCGTACCCGACAACGGAACTATAATCACCTATGGCATCGCCACTATTCATATATGAGACAAGGTGTGCTTTTTTTGCGCCAAGTTCTTTCGCGGCAATAAGCATAATCGCCGTGGGGGCATACCCGCACATGGTAATATTATAATCACTTACTGTGTGCAGCATTTTCTTTTCATCGAGTTTTAATATTGCCTGCAAGGCCATTTCATCTTTTTCTTTTGCAGCTTCTGCCGACTCATAATGTGTCATGTCAGAGCTCGCAATAATTAATACTTTTGACTCCGTCTCTTTAATAGACTCAGCAATACATTTTCCCACACACTCAAACACCTCTTCATCATACCCACCAATACATATCGGTACAATCCTGACATCTTTTTTCACGTACTGCAAAAAAGGCACCTGCACCTCAAGTGAGTGTTCGTGTCGGTGAGCATCTTCGTCCTCTTTGATATAGGAGCACTTTTCTCTTATCTTATATGCAAGCGTTTGATCTATATCGACCGTGCCAAGAGGAGTCTGCCACTGACCTTCAGACATAATAGCATAATCCGATCCGAGACCCCGGTGATTTGGTCCAAGTATAATAACAGTATCAGGAACATGTATTTCGGAAAACAATTGCCCCGCAACCATTCCAGAGCACATATATCCCGCATGCGGACTCATAACCCCAATAACATTGCTCTTATCTTTTTTAGGATCAATATATTTTTCTATCTCAATTTTGAGTAATTTCTCAGTGTCTGGATAAAACTGACCGGCTACGGCAGGAAGACGTTTCATGCTATAAACCTTTCTTAAGCTATAAGCTGTAAGTTGTAAGCTTTAAGAAAAAAATAATACCTATAATTTGAGACTAAAGACCTCAGACCAGAGACTACAGACTAAAAACACAACATAAAAAAAACGCCTAAAATCTAGCCCCTAGCACAATCACTAACAACGTGTTATCCCCTTCGGAGACTAAACCCAGAGAAATTTATTTACAAATTTCGTGAGTACGAGTTACGGTCTTTTTCCCCATGATTGCCAGCTGCCGTTTGCTGGATACCCTGGTTCGGGCTTGGTGTAGGCATTCTTCGAGAACCACTCAACATGTCCGTCGGCAAAACCAAGATTGCTGCCACCTGTATGGCGTGGATTCGCATCATTGTATATAGTGTCAATTAAGAGCACCGTATGACTGAGTGCTATATCAGGGTTATCAGCTGCAGTATCAACCAAATGCGTACTCGGATTATAATCATAATGGGTATAGTTCCCATTTATCGGTCCTCTTTTTTCTCCCGCTTGATTACGAAAGCTCGGGCATTTGAACACATCATAACTCTCAACATAGGTTGGATATAAAGTACTGATTAACTGACCATTATTGGCAACTGTTGGGAATACCTTATGATCCTGCTCAAACAAATTTATCCCAATCAATATCTGACGCATATTTGATGCACATTTTGCCTGATTCGCTTTTTCTTTTGCAGAGAATATTGCTGGAAGAAGAAGCCCAACCAAAACCACTAAAATACCAACCACAACCAACAGTTCTACGAGAGTAAATCCTTTTTTATTCTTTTTATGTGTCATACGTATTCACCGTCAAAAATTAATACTAATTTTTGAAAATCCTTCCCTATTTATGAACTTTAAAGATATCTTCTTTCCTGCACCTGAGAATAATATTTTCTTATTATTATATAATACTGATTTAGGCTTAGATTGCAACTCAAGATCAAGCTCACCCTGTTCGGACGGAATACCTTTTACATCAATGATGAGTTGTGCTTTCTTTACTTTTGAATTATACACTTCAACTGTTGATGACACGATACGACCTTTCTCTTTTGGCAGCGGCAAACATACCGGTAGCATATATGCAGTCATGGGGGGAATTGTCATACGCCCCTTTTTCGGCAAACACAATTCTTTTCCTGTAATCGGATCCGTATAGAACACTTTCGTTGTATGTGCCATATTGTGGTAATTTATTATAAAAAGATACGCGTAATCAGTACCAAACCGCTGAACGACTCTTATATCTTCATTATCCGCATATGCATTTTTCTTTATATGGCCAAAACTCAATATTTTCTCGTATGCAAGCCTGTGTTCGTGAATGCAATTTGTAAAACCTGTTCCCAAAAAGAGAACCTTCCCTTTGCCACACTTAATATTAAACCCACATGGCTTACCATCATCGCTCACACGGGCAATTACTTTTCCTGCATTACTCTCATATTCGTTAATCCTTGAAAAAACATATTGATCAGTCATTCCCATAAAATCAATTTTTGGAGAAGCAGGAGTAATACTGGCAATCTCCTTAAGCTTTAAGGCATCCTTTAGAATTGTGCATTTATTAAGGAACAGGTCAAAATGCGGTACTGTAGGCATCAAAATAAGATTACCGCCGCGCCTTACATAATCGACTATTTTTCTCTGTGTCTCGGGGGACATATACTCAAGTGATACTACTGAGAGCTGCTTGTATTCCAACAATTCTTCAACCGTTGTTTTTTCAAGATCATATATATCGATGTCATAGTTAAGCATCTGTACCGCTTTTAAGAGTCCATCAAAATAAATTTGGTCCCGTACCGGCTTGGTATCATATTTCAATCCAATACCATATGGATCAAACAGAAAAGCACCGCCAAAAGGATGTGTGAACTCGGTTTCATAGTACGGAGCATAAAAACCTACCGCCATATTACTTTTTCTTTCCGAACGCAACAAGAATTGCCCGTTATAGCCTAACCAATACCCCATATCCTTAATTACAGAGTATAGCGGCAATTCTTTACCTTCTACATCAAGTGCGGTATCCCAATAAAATGTCGGGCCATAATGCCCTTTCCCTTGCGGATTCTTCCCTTGCGAGAACATATAAAAATTCATCCCGAAAAGCCCGTTACCTAAGCTTGATTTATAAAAGAGTTCTAATTCTTTCGGATATGTTCTCACGCAATACTCTCTTGACCCAGCCTGAAATTCAGCGGCAAAGATCGGTCCTTCTCTAAACCGCATCGCCTTTAATATTTCATTACAGGGGAAATCATCGTGCATATTCCGATATGAAGGGTTCTCAGGAATATGATCAACGCCAAAAACAACATCTTTATGTTTCTTGAATACCTCATCATACATAGTTATATTCAAAGGAAAATCTTTTGCGCGACTGTACACCCATCCGGGAACATTATGATAGAGCAGTACATTTACATCATGGCTGCGCACTTCATCGATAATCCAATCAAGATACAATGCATAATAATGACGATGAAATAAATGCCATTGCCTGTGTAAATTAAAATGATGTTTCGTACACGCAATCCCTGAAGGCGCTTCAACCTCATCAAATGTTTTGTAATGTGTAGACATTATCGAATTCATCTCGGCAATATCTTTATATTTATCTTTGAGGTATTGATGATAATATTGCAACGTGACAGGGCTGTAATCTCCTAACCCCCCAAGCCATTGATTAAGTCCAACTTCATTACATACCTGCAGCATGGCAATTGGCCCATTGTTCTCAACCTGATAGTCGCGCACAATCGCAAGCACTTTGTCATACCATCTTCTGATACACGCGAGAAAATCAGGATGCATATAGGAAACAATAAATGGAAATACATTTATTCCTTGTGGTGTTAATGCCAGGTGATCAGGATAGTTTTTTGACAACCAGAGAGGAAGACCCTGATTGATATATTCTGCAATAATGTACGGACCGGGCTTTATAGTCACATACAGATTCATTTTCTTAGCAAGTTTAATAAATCCGATCAAATCTCTTTCAGGAACCGTTTTCCCCTCGAAATCAAATTTACCTTCTTCATATTCGTGCCAATCCCATGGGACATAGGTTGACACAAAATCGCAATTTGCCTTTTTTAGTTTTTCGAGATGAACCCGCCATAATTTCTTTTTGATTCTGTAATAATGAATTTCTCCCGAATACAAACAATATGGTTTATCATTAAGAACAAAACTCTTGTTATTTGCAGTAAATTCCATGTATGCGTTTCCTCCTTACATGCACAATATAATAATTATCTTTATTGCTTCGCCTTATCCTTCTTTATAAATTCAATATCATCAATATATATCGTTCCTTCAGACGAAGTAACCTTATTCTTCTCAAACACAAGAATCAATTCTGTTAACGATGAGAGATCTTTCATTGGTTTATCTTCCCCGTCTCTAAACATTTTAAGGGGAATATAAAACCTTCTCCACCTTCCTTGTATGCCATCAATGTATAGCGATGCCTTCTCGCCAACATTATTCTTTATTTCAAATTTGCATACATGTGTATAATCTCTTTTCTTATCCCCTTTTATACCGATAGACATTTTATCGACATCTCTTAGATCAATTTTATCGAGCTTAAACCATACACCATTAAAGACAGGGTATCCTGTTGAGGGAATATCTTCTTCCGGATACGAAAGATCATAATCAACCTGCAAGACTTTACCCCTTTTGCGCGCTTCATTCTCGTTTTTTGGCGTTATAACGTTAGCATCAGCAATGTAACTCGGATGAGTTTCCCACGTGCCATATTCAATATTCTTCTTTTTTACAATATCATTTTCCTGAAAATCGTAGAGTGTTATTTTTTCCTCTGAAGCAGACATCGCCTCAAATGAACCAACAAAAAGAATACACACGCTACATAAAATATACATGGCATATTTTTTCCTCATACTATGAGCTCCTTCTCGTGAGCAAATATATGCTCAGGTCGTTTTTGTTATATTATTACACAAGAGTATTATCACATAAACTATCTGCAATATACACTCTACTTTTTACTGTTTTTCTTTTTATCCGCATAGGGATTTTTAAGTGTTTTTACGTTTGTATTCGATTTCGACGACTTAAAGCCGCATGAACGCAATGCACTTCGTACCGATTTATTTTTCATGAAATATTTCCAAATCATGCCCGAGCGATAATTTTCGATCATTAAAAGTATTGGGCCCTGATCAATACCGATATTCATTTTTGAAAACCATTTCTCTGAAGGATTAAATGCATCAATAAATCCGAACTTGCCCCATATTTTTTTGCCATATTTCTTGTACATATGCTTCATTGCAGATAGTGAATATTCTGGAGTGAACACAAAAGAACCCAGAGCAGCAGTTGGAGCTATTGTTCCGTCACAAAAACCGTTCGGAGCACCATATATCGCATATCCACGAGGACCATCAGACGCAGTAAGCCCCCAACAATCTTTTTTAAATCCCTTATAATAATCACTATTATCTATACACCACTTTCGGTTTGCCATTGTCGCAAGAATCGAATTTTCAAAATAGTCCATAAATGCATCTCTTTTATTCTTAAAATTAATCCATATATGAGAATATTGATGAGTAAATAAAGGTAAAATACCAACAAATGAGTACTCTCCATATTTCATTTCCGGTCTTTTTAATCGCATCCATGCATCAGCACTTATGGGGTGCGTTGGAGATCCAATAGCCAGAATATAGAGTATCGCTAATTCATTATATGAATCCCAACTATAACTGATCCGCTCTTCGTCACAGGTGTACCCCATTGATATAAACCCTTTTCTATTCATAAGCCAGGGCCACTCAACACGTTCATATAGTTTCTGTGCTAACTCTTCAACTTCGGTCCCCATATAATACTGCCCCGCAACAAGCGCACCTGCAATGAATAACGCCGTATCAATCGATGAAACTTCACACATGTTTTTTCGTTGGCCTGTTTTCATATCCAGGTAATGATAGTAAAAACCATGCACATCACATACATCGTTATAAAAATATTTGAGCGTTGTAAGAACACGGGAATATGCAGAGAAATGTGAAATCCATCCCCTTTCTTCAGCTACACATATAGCCGCGAGCCCAAACCCGACTGATGCAATACTGCACACATGATAATTGTCATCTTTAAATGCATGTGATATGTCTTTTATAAGCCCATTTTTTGGATTAGCCCCTTTCCAAAAGAAGAGAAATGCTTTCTTTTGAACAAAGTCCATGAACTCATCGTTCGTCATGTTTTCAACGTTTGGCTGCTCAATAACAACCTGGGGAGCTATCCCATTTAATATTCCTTCACCCTGCCGCACCAATTCAAAGTTATCAAAATATATCGTTCCGTAATTAGAGCTATCTTTCCCGTAATCAAATGTTATGGATATATTATCAAGTGAATGCCAATCATGTATGTCTGAGAAATCAGAAAGGGGAATAACGACTTTTTGCCACTCCCCAGTAATGCCGCTTTCAAGATATCTATCGATCGGTAATTTTGTTTCGAACCACAAAACATCTTTTATGCCAATAGTACATTTCTCTCCACCGAAATCTCCTCTCACCCAGAAAGAGAACGTATCATATGCAGAATAATCAGCTTTATTAAGAGCGGTCCACCACCCTGCCTCTCCACCCTTACTATCTACATCGTATTTTAATTTTAAGGCATATCCACTGAGAGGTTTCTCAAACAATACTATTTTGGTTTCATTCTTTTTATAGCCAGAAAGTATTTTGCTAACGCTCTTACACCATGTATCGGACGCGCCACCAACTTTGTTTGGGCCCCCACGAGAATTAAAATTATCTACACACAGTGTTTCTGATAATGCATGCTTTTGGCACAACATGACCAAAACAATAATACATATGCTAAAAAAACTCTGTCTCAATACTTTTTTCATACATCACCCTGATTAAAATAACCAAGAAACATTATATACTCATTCAAGTAATTTTTCCACTTCAAGTAATTTTTTTGCGTTGTTATTTACATCATCTTGAGCAAAACGTTTACGTATTGCCCCGTCATTCAAATAATTGTTAAGGGCGATAAGGATCATCCCTTGATCGAGAGCGAGGTACTTATACGAGACTTTCCCTGTATGGGGATCGACTGCATCATAAAAACCGCACTCGCCATATATATCATATAACTCAATCATCACTCTCATATTCTTTATGGCTTCTTTTGGAACAAATTCAAGCGCTAGAAATGTCACATGCGGCGTCACCACACCCGTTTTATATCCTCGAGATCCAAGTATAGGAACACCATACTCAGAGTATCCGTCGCCCGGAACACTTGACGGACTCATGCCCCATACAGGATATCCTAACTCTCCTAAAGCATATCGCGCATGCAAGAGCGCATGAACCTTATCGTTCATTCCCAATCCTTCAGGCGCTACTTGTTTCTCCTCTATCACCAAAGTTGGCATCAACGCTTCAAAGAGCGACCCCCCCCAGCTCGGAACATATTTTAATCCATCATACTCGTAGTATCCGCCATACATAGGCACACCAAGGTAAACTTTTTCGTGACGATTTTCGGGATCCATCTGCTGCCACTTATATTTTGCGGGAAAGGTTCTATGCAGCTTAAACCAATGTTCAATAGGGATATCACCTTTTCCAATAGCCATATAGCTCACTGCACGCGGTTCGGTATAAAATATGCCATAATTATATTCTGATGGATACTGAATGTTCGTATAATACCCGTGGCTCATATGTTGTTCTACCTCATCATAAAAAAAACTGAAGTCCATAGCATCAATAATTGATGTTGCTCTACCATACAACTCTTCTTTAAATGCGTTTCTTACCACATAGAGCCCTAACACAAGCCAGCCGGAATCAACAGATGAAATAAAGTAGCTTGTTCTTTCCAACGTAGACGTATCATAATAATTATAAGGAAAATTATTGCTATATTTTTCCATTTTCTCAACGGAATCAATTGTTTGTGTTATGCGTTTAATTGCTTCATCTCTAGAAATAAAACCTAGGTCGTGTGCGGAAACTATACACATCAGATATATGCCAATATTGGTAACATTCGTGTAATCACCTATTATGGTTTCATCTCCAAGCACTGTATCTTTTGTAAATACGATCGTATCTAACGGAAGGTGCGTATCCTTATCTACAAATAACTCAAAGTACTTCCAAGTATCGCGGGCAATTTCTTTCAGAAAAGCCCTATCATCGACCGAAAATTCTTTTTTGACAACAACTTGGGTTGGAAACTTTCCACCAAGTCGTTTCTCTATAAGGTACTTTGCCGTATCAATCTTCGATAGACCGCGGATACCCTTTTCTTGATGGCGCTTAACTTCATCATATATGCTTGGTCCCGGATCCCCGGTTTTTACAACTGCTATATCATCAATCAGGATCGTTCCAGTTTTTTTGTCACATAATCGATCTTTAAACACAATGACAAGCTCGTCCATCCCACTCCAGTGGCGGATTCCATTCATAACATTCAATGGAATACGTACTCTTTGCCACTGATCGGTAATTCCGGTAACAATATAGCTCCCTTTAACCCATTGGGGATCACCATATACCTTTTTCTTTTCTTCATCCTCATTTGCGATGCATTTTTTCTTACATTCAATCTTAAACGTCGTGGTATATCCCAATTCCTTATCACCCTTAACCCAAAACTCTAAATGATCATACCCTGACATATCGAATTTATTAAGCAGTGTCCAATATCCATTTGAGACAGGTATCGATGACTCAACGTCATAATCTAATCGTAAATATTTACTATCTTTGACACGAGGCTGAGCGGAAACAATCGATGCCCGACAATACTGCTCTCTATTCGAAGGATCTTCTTCCCATGCACCGGAATTCCCATTAAGATTATTCCCCATAACACCACTTTCAAAATCATCGATAATACATCTATCAGCATGATCATTTTGAAGGTTGCCAGCAGTTTCTCCGCTAGTGGTATTCTGAGTATCGGAAGAAGAGTTTTGAAGAAACATGGCCCCAATAATAATGCAAAAAGACAATACAATAGTGGCAAGATAGATATTCCGCATATGTCTGTTATTTTTTGCCATTTGAGACCTCAAAAGGGGTTAACCTGTAATTCTCAGGGGTTCTGCGTAAATATAAAAAAAGGCAGAAGGTGTAAAACCAACCTTCTGCCTTTTTTATCCACTGCCGCACGCGGCATAAGACTCTATTTATTCGAAATAAATATCATCGATATTGAGAGCACCATATCTTTCAGTACTGTTAATATCATCGAAAACAACTATTACTTCTGTTAACGCAGAAAAGTCAGTAAGACCTCTAAACTTCTTAATAGGAATTTTGATTTTCTGCCAAGAATCGTTAATACCAGTTACCAGGTATTTTCCAACTTCATTCTTATTCTTCAATTCTACTTTAAACTGTGAAGTAAAACCTTTCTCTGTATCACCTTTTACATACATGACCAAATATTTGTGCTTTCTTCCATCAAGATTATTAAGCTTCATCCAAAAACCATTATATGCAGGGTTTGGACTTTCAACATCATAGTCAAGTCTGCAAGAATAACCGCTATCGCCATGTTTGATTGTAGAATCAAATGACATTTGGCATCCCTGTGTTTGATCGTTAGGATCCTTATCCCATGAACCGAAATCTGCACCGAGCTTATTAGGCTTTGAACCAGTGTCAAAATTGTCGACCACGAGCGGACCAGCCTGCCCACAGCTTGCAACTAAAAGCATTAATGCCCCTACCATTAAAGAAACGACTGTTTTATTCATTCTGAACACCTCCTCCTTATTATTTAATGTTCTAAATTTTCTTCGTGGAATAACACCGTATTAAACCACCTCGTAATTATTGACTTACTCATAAGCTGGTAAGTCTGGAAACTATAGCACCTCCTTATTATTTTGTCAAAAATTATCTACTTTTTTATCTATTATTTATCTGTTTTATGAGTAACGCAGCAACTGCCTGCTGGGCCGCCTTTTTACTGCTTCCTGTCGCTTTGGCCTTATACTTATCAAGTATCGTTCCGCATACTTTGAACTCTTTTTTATGTGATGGGCCATCCTCTTTAAGTACCGTATATTCAGGTATTACCCCATATTCAGCTTGAGTTATTTTCTGCAATCTACTTTTACTATCGAGGTAATCACAACTCTGGCTAATCATATCGAGATCCTTTTTCATAAGGGCTACTATAACTCTTCGAGCTTCACTCAGCCCCCCGTCTAAATATATCGCCGCAACAAGAGCTTCATAGGTAGCTGCAAGAATCGTCTCCCTATGCCTTCCACCCAGCTTTTCTTCTCCCCTCCCTAATGAGATGTATTTTCCTAACGATATTTCACTAGCTATCTTAGATAGATATTCACCTCTCACAAGTCGTGATTTAATAATCGTCATTTCACCCTCGGAATAATCAGGAAAATATGTGTAGAGATATTCAGTTACCACCATCCCTATGACCGCATCACCCAATAATTCCATACGTTCATTAGAGGTTTCATGCGAGTCATTGAGCTCGTGGACATAGGAAGTATGAGTCAACGCTTGTTCTATGCATTTTCTGTCTTTGAATACATACTCGATCTTTTTTTCAAGAAGTGCGTACTGAGCACATTTCATATAAACCTCTCTCCCACAATAAATATCGAGACATCACTTAAGACGAAAGATATGCACAAATGTTCCCTGCTCTCATAACTACTTGTATATCAATGTATTGCAATTATCTACCGTTTTTTATTCAATGCGACCGCAATGCCGATCAAGATAAGAATGCTAATACCCAATAAAAGCCCTAAATCAGTTAAACAGAAAATCCCCGTACTAACGGTCCCAACAACATAGACTATTCCCAATATTAATAGAGGCAGAACAATAAATATCCCTATACCGAATTTCACACCATCTTCTACAGTTAAACCTTTTTGCTTACTGTTCTTATGATGATGTGTTTGGTTCTCATCATCAACTTCCCACTCAACGTTTATTTCTTGCTTTCTGACAAATTCCCCGCAATATCTGCATTTAATCGCCTCATCTTTTATTTCTTCAGCACAAAAAGGACATTTTCCCATATGTAATCCATTTCGTATAAATACTTGTTTATTCGATAGTAATGCGTTTATTCTGTTTAATTCCAGACACTTCTATCTAATGTTCTATACTGAATAGCCTCTGCAAGATGATAAGGTTCTATATCCTGACAATTATCCAAATCTGCAATGGTACGAGCAACCTTAAGAATCTTATCATAGCCGCGGGCGCTTAACCCAAGTCTCTCTTCAGCCTCTTTTAAAAGCACATGCCCTTCAGGAGCAATACTGCAATATTTTTTCATCTGCTTAGATTTCATATAGGCGTTAGAACGTATTGCCTCTCCCTTATAGCGATCACTTTGCTTAAGACGAGCTATCCCTACACGACGCCGAATAACGGTTGAGCTTTCACCCTGAGTATCTGCAGCCAGCTCATGATATTCTAAAGGAGGCACATCTATATGTATATCAATCCGGTCTAAAAGCGGACCTGATATTTTTGATACATACTTCTGTATTTGGTAAGGAGTACACCTACACTCATTTTTTGGGTCTGTATAGTGACCACACGGGCAGGGATTCATCGAGCATACAAGAATAAATCGTGAAGGATATGTTATTGTCCCTTTTATTCTTGTTATATTTACCTCTCTATCTTCAAGCGGCTGCCGCAACGCTTCAAGTGCATCTCTACGAAATTCGGTAAACTCATCAAGAAAGAGAACCCCATTGTGTGAGAGACTCACCTCGCCCGGCACTGGATATGAACCGCCGCCGATAAGCCCACCGGTTGAAACAGAATGATGAGGAGACCGAAAAGGTCTTTGGCTCACAACACCTCTCTTTGACTTCAACATACCTGCGACACTGTGTATATTTGTTACTTCAAGCGATTCATCAACGGTCATTTCAGGAATTATAGTACGAAATCTCCGAGCCAACATTGTCTTTCCTGATCCCGGAGGACCAATCAATATAATATTGTGACCTCCTGCAGCTGCTATTTCAAGGGCTCTTTTTACATGCGTTTGCCCTTTTACATCGATAAAATCTTCATCATATATTATATCATTCTCTGTATGTTCTTTTATTTCTGTTTTGACGCATTCAAGAGATATCGCCCCATGAAGGAACTGGACAACATCTTTTAAGGTATGTATTGGATATGTTTCGATATGAGGGACCATTGCTGCTTCACAATGATTCCCCTGAGGAACAACAATCTTTGAGATCTTCCATTTTTTCAGCCCCAACAATATGGGTAAAACTCCCTTAACCGGACGTATCATCCCATCAAGTGCCAGTTCACCTATAAACAAAAAATCGTGCAGAACATCTTGCTTGATCTGACCTGATGCAGCGAGAATGCCAATAGCAATCGGAAGATCAAATGAAACTCCTTCCTTTTTAATATCTGCAGGGGCTAAATTAATCGTGATGCGCTTATTTGGAAATGTAAAACCTGAGTTTATAATCGCTGACTTGACTCTATCTTTGCTTTCTTTAACTGCTTCATCAGGAAGCCCTACTATGACTGTATTTGGAAGACCTTTTGAACAATCCACCTCTATTTCTACAAGATAAGGATCAACACCATAATAGCTACCTGACTTGACTTTAGCCAACATAATCAATATCTCGCACTCATTTAGTGGCCCTTTTCATACGAAATGGCCCACCTAGGGGTTTAAATCTTTCAGAACCAACAATTATTTGATCGTCACCAGATGTATCCACGCTCTCCTGTGTTTGCGCACAACCACATAAAATAAATGAGAGTATAATAACAAGTAATGCTCGGTACATTATGGTGGCTATCCTCTTAGCATTTATACTATATAATCTTCGTCGCTCTAAAATTCCATCCGTATTTTTTTGTCTTTCTCAAGATTAACTTCTACGTCCTGCCCAAATACATCGACATTTCTCTTTTTACCCATCTCCTGACCTATACCAGTCACCGTCTGGCCAAAATCGTCTGCAGATTCCGTTGCTCCAACAGTTACATTTTCCACTGCACCTCCAGCTGTGTTTGCCGCACCATGAACCACTCTTCCCGTATCCCCAGTAACAGCCGCGACCACTTTTCCTGTTCCATCAGCGACTTCTCTAACAACTGTACCTGTACCATCAACAACACCTTTAGCAACTTCCCCACCTGTTGTGATTGTTCCCGAGACAATTTTATCCGGTGATGATCCACATCCAAATAAAAACACACCCGAAACACAAATAACCGCTACTAATAGACATATGTTTCTCAAATTCATTTTCCCCCCAATAGACCAGAAACTAGAGACCACAAACCGCAGACAGGTTATTGTCCATAGTCTTCGGTCTACAATCTGGGATCTGTTTATATATTTTTGTTATCAGCTTCGTCTTTTACCGCATAACCGGTCAGCTGTCGGTCGTGATTAACTTTATTCTTCTTAATATACGTATTACAAATGTCTTCAGAAGATAGCTCCAAAACCTGTGCTAAAGAAATCAAAAAGTGAAAGAGATCGACCACTTCAACACGTGCATTTTGTTTATCAAAATCCTGATACTTTGCCCACCATTTCCAAGGAACACTATCAACCAGCTCTGCTGTTTCCTGAGACAGTGCGCGACAATAATTTAATACCCACTGCTGCCTCTGGTCATCAGTCATCGTATCGGTATCTACACCAATACGCTTATTCAGCTCTTTTTGCATCTCAAACATAAGATCTAATTTATCTTTATCCATTCCCTTTTCCTCATTATTAAAAAGCATTTTTTATATGTGACAACTCAGACACTTCTCCACGCACCAATTGTATAGCAATGACATCAAAACGACAATCTCTATTTGTACATTTATAAGCGCTCAAATACAACTGGGCAGTGCGGGTAATTGTTCTTATTTTGCTTATCGTGATTGATTCTGTACCGTCTCCATATGCATCAGATGTTCTTGTTTTCACTTCTACAAATACGATTGTACCGGCTTCTTCCGCAACAATATCTATTTCACCAAAATGTGATCTAAAATTCTTTTCGCGTACACTATATCCATTTTTTTTCAAATATCGTTCGGCAATATCTTCTCCAGCTTTACCTATTTTCTTATTATGCACATTACCACTGACCTGGTTTATTTCACCCATTATATATACCACATAGTTTTCTTACGGGCTCATAACTTCTTCTATGTATCTGTGAAGGACCGTAGATTTTAAGCTGTTCATTATGAACACGCGTGCCATACCCTTTATGCTCCTTGAACCCATACTGCGGATATTTCTTATCATATTCGAGCATAATCGAATCCCTGACAACTTTAGCAACAATTGAAGCCGCCGCGATTGATACACTGACACCATCCCCGCCAATAATCGCTATTTGAGAAACAGTAACTTCAGGAATAGAAAAAACACCATCAACCAAAATCAGTTCTGGAATCTCAGGAAGATTGCCGAGAGCCTTTCTCATGGCAAGAAATGATGCTTGATGAATATTGATCCGGTCAATAACACCTTCAGGAACAACACCGATGCCTATCTGGATATCATCACAAGAAATCATTTGGCGATAAAGAGAATCTCTTTTCTTTGCGGAAAGTTTTTTTGAATCATTTATTTCTGATAAAAATGGGAGGTTTTGACTAAATACGGTCTCTTGCGGCAAGACTACAGCAGATGCAACAACAGGTCCTGCAAGACATCCTCTTCCTGCTTCATCTACTCCTGCAATGCACCTGAAACCTTTTTTGCATGCATCACGCTCAAATTTCAGCATATCTACAGATGGGGAAAGCTTATCTTTTTTCACTATTCGATTCACTATCTACTATCACACTACACAATAAGAATACATTCGATTGCTATCTAAAAGAACACAGTACCTGTGTGCTATACGACCAATACACTAAGAAACTTTCTTTTTTTCCTTAATCTTTGATTGTTTTCCGACCTTCCCGCGTATATAGTACAATTTTGCTCTTCGCACTCTACCTGATTTTACTACTTCAATCTTTTCAACGCGTGGAGAATGAAACTGAAAGACACGTTCAACACCTTCACCAAAAGAGATTCTTCTTACCGTGAAGGATTTGTTAATACCTGAGCCCTTAATTGCGATAACCGTTCCCGCAAAAAGCTGAGTTCGTTCTTTTTCACCTTCAATGATCTTTACAGATACCTTAACGCTATCGCCAACTTTACACGTAGGTACATCTTTTTTTAAAAACGCTGAATCCAATTTTTTTATTATATCCATTTATTCGCTCCTCTTCTTTTCTTCTATTATTCCTTATAGTTATATAGTTTTATTTCTTCTTTTAACAGAAATATTTAATTTATTTTCCTTTTCCACGGTTCTTTTTATGGCCTGCTGGCGTCTCCACGACTCAATTTTCTTGTGATCTCCCGAAAGCAATACACGAGGAACTTTTTCCCCTCGAAAAACCTCAGGCCTTGTATAATGCGGCCAATCCAAGAGAGCATCACTGAACGAATCCTGCTTAATCGATTCTTCGCACCCAACAACGCCGGGAATCAATCGTGCGACCGTGTCGACAACAACCATTGCCGCAAGAGCTCCATTGGTTAAAACATAATCGCCTATTGAAATCTCTTTATCGACAACACTTTTGACTCTTTCATCAAATCCTTCATAATGCCCACAAATAAAAATCAAATGTGTTTCTTTCGATAGTTCTTCAGCGCAAGGCTGGCAAAATGTTTCTCCTTCAGGAGTAAGAAGTATTACCTTCGTTTTTTTCTTACGCAACACCGATACAGCATTATAAATCGGCTCAGGCTTCATGACCATTCCCGGTCCTCCGCCATAGGGCCTATCATCAGTTATTTTATGCTTCCCTTCCGCGTAATCCCGTATATTATGCAGCTTTACATCAATGATTCCCGCAGAAAGAGCCTTACCGATAATACTTTCATGCAACGGCCCGTTACACATATTCGGGAAAAGCGACAGTACATCAATAAGTAATCGTGCCCGTTTTACTTTTCTTGTTTCTTTTCTTTTACACTTTTTGATTTTTTCTGAATTTCTCTCCATTCAGCCAGAATACCACACTTTCTTAACAATGGCTTCACATTCTCTGATGGTTGAGCCCCAACACCAAGCCAATGTATAATTCTTTCTTTATCAAAATTAATCGTATCTTTTTCTTTCAGCGGCTCATATAACCCGACTTTTTCAAGAAACGAACCCTGACGAGGTTTACGAGAATCACACACAACAAGTCTGTATGTAGGCTTCTTATTGCACCCCAGCCTTCTTAGTCTTATTACTACTGCCATCTTCCCCTCCATTCATTAACGTATTAACATCTATTCTACTCTTTTAATATGTGCACCTAATCTACTAAGCTTTTTTTCAATACCCTCATATCCACGATCAATGTGGTATACACGGTGGATCTCCGTCTCACCTTTGGCAACAAGCCCTGCTAAAACCAATGCGGCAGATGCCCGTAAATCTGATGCCATAACCGGTGCTCCGGAAAGTAAAGGTACCCCCTTAATAATCGCGCTTGCCCCTTCAATAGCTACGTTTGCAGCCATTCGATTTAATTCGGGCACATGCATATATCGTTCAGGATATATTTTCTCAGTAATGACGCTGATTCCATTTGTTACTGTCATGAGCGCCATCATCTGCGCCTGCAAATCAGTAGGAAAACCAGGATAGGGCAATGTAATGACATCAACCACTTTAAGTTCCCGATTTGCCGTGACACGGATATCTTTCGCTGACTTCTGTACTGATACTCCTGCCTCTTTTAATTTGTCGATAACCGCATGTAAATGATCAACACGTGCGCCGCGTATGCAAACATCACCTTGTGTGATCGCAGATGCCAGCATATACGTTCCCGCTTCAATTCTATCAGGAATAACACTATGACGAGCACCGTTTAACTTTTTTACACCTTTTATCTTTATCCTATGAGATCCCACACCTTCAATATGAGCTCCCATTTTCTTTAGAAATTCTGCTAGATCAACGAGCTCAGGTTCACATGCTGCACTTTCGATAATGGTCGTTCCTTTTGCTTTCACTGCCGCCATCATAATATTTGCCGTTGCAAGCACGCTTGAACCAAACCGACCACCCAAGAAGACATCTGCACCCTTGAGTCCTGTTGTTTTAACCATTACATAGCCGCTAGAAACTTCAGCTTTTACATTCAGTTCCTTGATGCCTTTTAAATGTAGATCAATCGGACGAGTACCAATAACACATCCTCCGGGCATCGATATCTTCGCCTTATTAAATCTTCCTAGTAGTGGACCTAAAACACATATAGAAGCCCTCATTTTACGAACAAGATCATATGGGGCAACAAAATGATTCAACCCGGAAGGATCGACCAAAATCTGCCCTTCGCCCGGATAGGTTACCCGTGCTCCCAAAAATTCTAATATCTGCACCATAGTGCTGATATCTGACAATGACGGCACATTCTTAATAAGCGATGGCGTGTCACCTAAAATAGTAGCAGCCAAAATGGGAAGCGACGCATTTTTTGATCCACTGATCGTTACTGTCCCTTTTAGCCTTTTACCGCCACGTACAATTATTTTATCCATATATTTTAGTCCAGCCTGTTATTTCTTCTGGGCAACAATAACTCTGTCGAGTTCATTGTAATCCTTGAAAGCAGTAATATTACTATATAATCCATTTTTTTTAAACAGTTTTTCGACATCTCGCATTTGAGCCTCATCCCCTACTTCGAAAGCACACAAACCTCCAGCACGCAAATAGTGCAAGCCTTTATCTATTATGCGTTTATAAAACTCAAGCCCATCATCATCTTTTGTGGTTAATGCTCTGCGGGGCTCATACGCAGCCACTTCATCAGGCAGTGTCGCAAATTCTCCTGGACGTATATATGGCGGATTGGAGACGATAATATCAAAACACGTATTATCATTGCACCAACTAAATACATCTCCAACAATGCACTGCACACTACCACTTACGCAATTTTTTTCAACATTCTTGAGAACAACCCGTATCGTTTCAGGCGATATATCAACAGCACTGACATGCGCGTTTTTAATATTATTTGCCAAGCTAATAGCAATATTGCCGGATCCCGTTCCAATATCACAAATATGGAAATCACGAGCTGGATGTTTTACACACCACTCTAAAATATGCCCGACCAGCACTTCTGTTTCCGGCCGGGGAATAAAACAATCCTTGTTAACAACAAGATCAAGCCCGTAAAAACCACTGCTTCCAACAATGTACTGAAGAGGTTCGTGCTTTAATCGTCTGTCTATATCATTTTGTATATGTAAATACTTCCCATCATTAACGACTGTATCGTGATGAAGATGTAAGTCCAACCTCTTAATGTTCAGCCTATACTCTAAAATACATTCAATATTCAATCGAGGATTTTGAATATTATTTTCGGAAAAGCTTGCCTTCCCTATCTCTAAAAGATCACGTATTGTATTACATTCTTTCACTACTAGGCACCTCTAGGATTGCGGAATGATACTATGATTCTATATGTTTTAACTTTGTTTCAATGTCTTTATTTATTAATGCAGTAATCATCTCGTCTATTTCACCTTCAAGAAATTCACTCAAATTGTGCAAGGTAACTCCGGCACGATGATCAGTAACACGGCTCTGCGGATAGTTATATGTTCTTATTTTCTCGCTCCTATCCCCTGACCCAACCTGCTCTTTTCTGTTTTTTGATAGTTTTGCATGTTCTTCTTGTGTTAACTTATCGTAAATACGCGCCCTTAAAACACGCATCGCTTTATCCTTGTTTTTATGCTGTGATTTCTCATCCTGACACTGGACAACAATACCCGTAGGTAAATGTGTTATTCTCACAGCTGAATCAGTCGTGTTAACACTCTGCCCGCCCGGTCCGGAAGCTCTAAATACATCAACTCTCAAATCATTCGGGCTAATATCTACATCTATCGCATCTATTTCAGGGAGTACCGCTACCGTGATTGCTGAGGTATGTATTCTTCCGCCAGCTTCTGTGACAGGTACACGTTGAACCCTATGCGTGCCGCTCTCATACTTAAATTTTCTGTACACATCATTTCCCGATAACGAAAATATCACTTCTTTAACACCTTTAAGACCCGTCATATTTGTATCCAAAGTTTCAACTTTTAAACCATGTTTCTCGGCATATTTAGAATACATCCTAAAAAGCTCCGCTGCAAAAAGTGCCGCTTCTTCTCCACCGGTTCCCGCTCTGATTTCAACAATAATATTTTTATCGTCATTTTTATCTTTTGGTATGAGTAAAACCTGTAACTCTTGTTCAATAATTATCCGTCTCTCGGCTAGATTATCGTTTTCAGCTCTTACCAAAGATAAGAATTCCTGATCGGCTTGTTCTTCCTTCAATAAATCTTCATTTGCCTGCGTTTCTTTCAATAAAATATCATATTCATGATATTTCTGAACAACTATTTGCAGCTGAGAATGTTCTTTGGAGTATTCCTTGTAATTACTATTATGTGCGATAATGGCCGGATCGCTTAATAATTTTTCCAGCTCTTCTAACCGCGACTGACAATGTTTTAGTTTCTGAAGCATTTTTCTATCCTATACATAAACATACTACATTTTGCCACACATATCCCTATTGCGAATGCAATACAAGTAACGCAATACTAGGTATATATGCACATTAAAAGCAAGCATAGCACACGTACACACTATGCACACATTAGGAAATTCTGCAGGTTAAGAAAGTGAGTATACTACAGGCGATTACAATGAATTACTTAACACCATAACGTTTATTGTATCTTTCAACACGACCAGCAGTATCAACAAATTTTTGTTGTCCAGTAAAGAACGGATGGCACTTAGAGCATATTCCTACGTGAATACCCTCTACAGTTGACCTGGTTTGAACAACCTCCCCGCACGCGCAGGAAATAGTTGTATCAAAGTATTTTGGATGAATCTTCTTTTTCATTATTCTGTTACCTCCACTTTAAAAGGGGGCTATATTAGTATAAACCGCAAAAAAACACAAGGTTTTTTTATAGTATATTGTTTTTTCAATACTTTACAACAATACTCTAGGGTGTGTAAAGTAACCCATAGCCATTATTTGTTGTCTTTTTTCGGTAATACATTAATTATTGTCAATTCTACCGGTGGATACTTCACTATTACTTCATCAATGTTTTTTTTCACCGGCATTGCATCAGAAATGACCTTAGACTTATATGTGCCTATCTTTAAGGCATACGTACCCGGAGGCACCTCTAAGGGAACATAGAGCATATTAAGCTCTCGCACAACCTCATCAGTTTTCCACTTAATATTCGGGTACACACCATAACAAATCGGTCTTTTATACTCTAAAACAACAGTACCTTCACGATCAACTAGCTGGGTATACATCCCATAGTTCACATTCTCCACAACCTTGGCCCCTGCAAGATGCGGATTGTTTTGACCAAGATATGTTTTAAACGTGAGCACATTACCAGGGATGACGGCAGTACTATTAATATCAAAGCCCATACATATTATCCTCGGATTTAACTGAACAATAAGCGGATACTGTATTGACGGCTCATTAACGACACTGTAGAGATAATCACCACTTCGCGCCTGTTTCCTAAAGAGAAAACACGAATTAGCCCCTTCGATCACTTTCCATTTGCCATCATCAAAAAACCGGCGCATGTTGCTATCCCCAACCGGTGAAAAAGTAGCCCAAAAAATATTTGTATCATCAAAATTTATTGCCGCATACATCACCTTGTCCGGTAAAACAAATTGTTTTTGCGTTAACTGGTCAAAACCCCAATAAATATAATGAAACGAATACAGTCCCTCTCTAGATGATAGCACAGGCAATAAATCAAACGTAGCAACACACTCAGCACCGGCTGGTATATTCGAAACAATCTTGTTTCTCACTATCACCATATCGTCATCATCAAATAATGCGTGTTTTTTTGGTAGATTCATATGGGGTCCATAATACCAGTTAGTAAAAAGAGCAATCGAGATAAGATACACAGTCAGGATTTTTTTTACATATGTTCTTTTACCGTGAGGTTCAGCACCCCCTGTTAACCGTACGATCTTATCCACCGTGATTATCATTCCTGTAAATAAAAAGGGAAGCAAGAGTGCATTATAATGTGTATAGATCTGCGGCACCCCACGGGCAAAAGAAAGCATTATCTGAAGAAATATGGGTAACGCCGGGAGCAATACAAAAGGTGAAAAAAGAGATAAGTAGCCAAACTGTATAAACACATTTGATAGATACTTGAGGTTTGGGAATAAAGTTAGTACCTTGATCACCGTTAAAGGCTGAGTAACCATAGTGCGGACCATCTCAGTAAACGATGATCCCAAATAATCATACAGCAAGAAATATGAATAATTACCCTTATTAAAAAATGGGATTATTATTTTAAAGCTTATCAAAAACCACGCCGCACTCAATAGAAATGTCCCGAGATACCATTTAACACTTTTCTTTGCCGCAATAACCCAGAAACCGAATAGAAAAACAATAAAAGACACATTTTCTTTGCAGCATAGGGCAAGAACAATAAAGCACATGAATGCTTTAAACTGGTTTTTATAAAAGAAATATATTGCAAACAAAAGCAGTGGCGCTACCGCAACCTCAGGGTGGAATTCAAATAGATTTATATATCCAACTATTGGGTTAAAAAGATACATGCCGGCAAAAAGAAGGCCAAAGATCCGCCCGCATCTTAATGAACCTATAAGAAAAACCGGAAATGCTCCACATGCAAGCACAATACTCTGTAAAACTAATATGTTTCGCGGATCAGGAAAAAGCATATAGAAGGGAAGGTACAGATAATAGATCGGCCTAAAATGATCGCCAAGAAAATTCCCACCTCTTATAGAGCACTCCATTGATCCATGGAGAATATTCCAGAGAACCTGGTTACCGATAGCAAGATCAAAACTCTCAAAATCAAAATGACTGTACCGCCAAATGCTCGCCCAAGAAAAATAAACTACATATATAAGCACACAAAGAACAACTAATCTGAATGCATTCTTATCTATGAATGATCGTATGTTTTCTTTACGAAACATAATCCTCCCCCATACTATCAAGGAACACAGAAGTGCTCGGTGCGCACTCCAATACTACCAAGGAGCACACACTACCACCCATCATGCTAGAAATTCATAGACTTAAGAAAATCAGCATTTGACTTGGTTTTACGAACTTTCTCAACAATAAGTTCCATTGCTTCAACCGGATTCATTGAGCTTAATGCTTTTCTTAACAGCCATATTTTATTCAAATCATCACTTCCTAAGAGAAGCTCTTCTTTACGTGTCCCTGATCTCAACATATCTATCGCGGGGAATATTCTCTTATCAACAAGTCGTCTATCAAGGTTGAGCTCCATATTTCCCGTTCCTTTAAACTCCTCGAATATCACTTCATCCATTCTGCTGCCTGTATCAATAAGTGCTGTAGCCATGATGGTTAAGCTTCCACCTTCTTCAATATTTCGTGCTGCACCAAAAAATCTCTTTGGTTTATGTAACGCATTAGAGTCAACACCACCTGATAATATTTTACCGCTATGAGGCTGCACGGTATTGTACGCGCGCGCTAAACGCGTCAAGCTATCGAGTAAAATAATTACATCAACACCAGTTTCAACTAAACGCTTTGCTTTTTCAATCACCATTTCAGCAACCTGAACGTGTCTTTCAGGCGGCTCATCAAACGTTGAGCTTATAACTTCGCCGCGCACAGACCGCTCCATATCGGTAACTTCTTCCGGACGCTCGTCAATTAAAAGTACTATTAACTTAGCAGTCGGTGTGTTTACCGCAACGCTGTTAGCAATCTTTTGCAAAAGCATTGTTTTTCCGGTTCGCGGCGGAGCAACAATAAGTCCCCTCTGGCCTTTACCAACCGGTGTCAATAGATCCATTATGCGCATCGACGGATCATCACCTTTAGTTTCAAGCACATAGCGTTCATCTGGATACAGTGGCGTTAAATTCTCAAACAAGATAATGTCTTTTGCTTTTTCTGTATCCTGAAAATTGATCCCCTGTACTTTTAAGAGAGCAAAATATCGTTCTTTATCTTTCGGCGGCCGAATCTCTCCGCTTACGGTATCTCCTGTTTTGAGACTAAATTTCCTTATTTGTGATGGACTTACATATATATCTTCCGGGCAAGGAAGATAATTATAATTTGGAGATCTTAAAAAACCAAATCCATCCGGAAGGACCTCTAATACACCTTCGCCATACATAAGCCCATTCTTCAATGCATTTACTTTAAGAATCTCAAAAATAAGATCATGTTTTTTCTTACTGCTTATATATTCGATCCCAAGCTCTTTTGCCATTTTGGCAAGATCAGTCATCCTTTTATTCTGGAGCTGTGTAACATTGATCTTTATTCCTTCACTTGAAGAACCATTCGTATCACTTACTCTCTTTTCACTGCTTTCTTCCGATGCAACAGGTTTTTCACTCCCCTTACTTACACTTTTTTCTCTAGGCATAAATCCTCCTCTATAAAATATTTACCTATTAATTATTTTTATTTCTATATATTCTGCATTGCACTTCTTCTGTGAGTGCACATACTTGACTGCGCGTATGTTTCTTTGATCCGTTATTATCGATAACAAAATCGGCATACTGTAATTTTTCTGCAAGAGGCATCTGCATAGCCATCCTCTTTCTGATACCAGTTACTGATTCACCTTTTGACGTTCTACATCTTTTAACCTGCACCTCCTTCTTTATTTTTATCACAACAATAAAATCACACATATTCTGCATTCCCGCTTCACAGAGCAAGGGAGCGCTGATCACTACAGGCAATCTATTCCTTTCGTTTAAATTTTCTTTTATTATCTTTTTTATTTTTCTTATAACAATAGGATGCACAACAGCGTTGAGATATTCTAATTGTCTTTTATCATTAAAAACTATTTCAGCAAGTTTTTTTCTATCAATCGTTTTCTCATTTGCAAGAATTGCTACCCCAAAATGATCAACGATTTGGTTATAAACTTTTGTTTTAGGAATAAGGGCATTTCGCGCTATTTCATCTGCATCAATAATGCACCAACCGCACTCTTGCATAATCGCTGAGACAGTACTTTTTCCTGCCCCATAGCCTCCGGTCAATCCTATGATTACAGCCTTATTTTTCATGATCCGTTCACCTTTTATTAAGAGTCATTCTTTCTTTTGTTGTGTCTCAATCTTACGAATCCCCATCTTACTGAACATTATTGTCGCTACCCGACGGGCCATTTCTTCATCTCCTGAAGCAGAATATGCATATATGAGACGAGCATGCGCCTTTAACAATCCCGGATTAATAGTAATCGCTTTAACAAGATCCCCGATTGCATCTTTTAGGTTCCCATTAGCAATTTTTCTATTGGCGTCTGCATAAAGGTCTCCCGCTTCGGCTACATCAGCCCCATCAACTATCTTATACACCAAATATCCATCATTTTCGTACAGTTTCCTATATTTTGTTAAGAGAAGTGGAGCAATCTCAAATTTATAGGCGTTTGTTTTATACGAGGGTTGCATAACCCCAGCTAAATACCGTCTTCCATTTATCGATCGATCAGTAAATGTTCCCCGAGAATGGATATAATGGGTTACATCATATTTTTTACAGATCTTATAAAAATCGTCTTCAGATGTACTGAAGATCATTGTGTCATATTCCTTTACTTTTTTACGTATTGCAGCATCCTCATATTTCGGGTGAAGCACAATTGCCCGTTTACCGTATGCAAGCAGTGATGGAGATAAGCCAAACGTTGCAAGACATACAGAATCAGCTGGAGTTCGTGCCTCTATCCAATTTGTGAGACTGACAAGAGCCGGATAGTTGACATTTCTTCCCCACTGCGGCAAACCCGCATACGTTCTATCAGCCTCATACAAAAAGCACAAACCAAGAATGACCAACAGTACATACTTCAGTCGCGGAAAATACTTTGTACCCAGCGCATATACTCCACCAATAAGAATACAGGAAAAATATGCGACAAATACCTCTATACGAGAAAAAAGAATATAGAGTGGAATAAATAATGCTGTCAGTGTCAGTATAAACAACCATGCCACCGGCAATCGCTTTTTCGAAACCTCATATACAAGAAAACACCATGAGACAAATACTAACGGTACCATTGATGCAAAAAACCGTAGAGCATCTTTTATCCCAACAGAATGAAGAGCCGGCACCCATAGGCTTCTTACCGTATAGGGTAACAGTAACGGGTCAATAGGTTTTGTATTCCAGAACCTTATTTTATACCAAAAAAGCTGCATAAAATGGCCGTAATGGTCCCCGTAGAGTGTTACACAATACGATATATATATAGCTGCGAGCACTATCAAGATAAAACACAATTTTCTCAATCGGGTTATCACGTAGTTGCTTCTTGTAAAAGGCGTCATAATAATCAGTGAGTATCCCACCACCATGGGATAGCTCCATAGATACTCATGCCATCTCAGATAGGGATTGGCCAGACCCGCTACAACGAGACCTGCTATACACACACAAAAAGAGAATGCAAAATGATAATACTTTCCCGACGTAAAAAACAGTATCGTTACAAAAAGAACAAAAATATAAATGTATATTTGCATCATATCCCAACACACCAAGCTTAATGCTAAAAATCCAGCTGCACAAAGCGCATAAAGCCATTTTTTAACAGTATACTCATTCATTTTTATAGACATTGTCAGTGCCCACATATGGAAAAAGAATAAAGGCAGACCGCAATTCTCTCCCATAATCTCCTGTCCGGTCGACCGGATAACACACGGAATGCATACCGCGTAAAAGAGCGCTGATAGAACGCCTGCAAATGCATTTTCGGTGAGGCTATACACGAGCAAATATACCGCACATATTGACAATGAGAAAAACAAAGCGCTGTAGAGCCTAATAAAATCATGAAATCCTATTGCACTTTTAAAAAACAATCTATAAAGAGTTCCCATTACATATTCTTGGCTAAGTGAAAGGCGCTGTCTGACATTCAGTCCTTCCGGATACTGCGCCTTAATGTCATTATCGGGAACAGTCTCACCCCGTGAAATGGTGTCTGCATAGTTATAGAGCAGGGCACTTTCCAACGTAAACGGAAGCACTGTGCCACTCTGCGATCCTTGATAGTGAGCTATTTCATACCGCGAGTACACAGCAATTAAATAGATCGTAACAAGAAGAACCCCAATAATTATCTTTTTTGTCGTTCCTGTAAGAACCACGAATATTTCTCCGTTTATATTTGGGCCCAATTCTTTCCTGACGCAATATCGACTGTTATGGGCACATCAAGATGCACTACTTCTTCCATAACATGGGTAACAGTGTGCATAAATTCTTCGCACTCCTTTTCCGGCACTTCAAAAACAAGTTCATCGTGTATCTGCAAGAGCATTCTGCTCTCTAATTTTTCTTTCATAATAATTTTACTGAGTTCTATCATCGCAAGCTTGATAATATCAGATGCTGTTCCCTGTATGGGAGTATTCACCGCGGTACGTTCACTAAACGTTCTTATCGTGAAATTTGCACTCGTTATTTCAGGAATATACCGCTTTCTATTAAACAACGTTTTTACATACTTATCTTTGCGCGCTTTTTTAATAGTATCTTTAATATAGTTATCCACTCCCACATATCGCTGGAAATACTGATTAATAAATTCCTTTGCTTCGCCTTCTTTCATCCCAAGATCTTTAGCGAGTCCATATGAGCTCATGCCATAGATTATCCCAAAGTTAACAATCTTTGCCCTGCGGCGCATATCTGGCGTTACCGCTTCAGGATCCGCACCATAAATAAGTCCAGCGGTATAGCTGTGAATATCAACATTATTTCTAAATGCGTTTATAAGCACAGGATCTTGTGAGAGATGCGCAAGTATGCGCAATTCGATCTGCGAATAATCGGCACCAACAAGATACCACTGCCCTCTATCGGCACGCGGCACAAATGCGCGTCTTATCTCCCGCCCCATATCTGTCTTAACGGGTATATTCTGCAGATTTGGATCACTACTCGAAAGACGGCCTGTTGCAGTAACCGTCTGATTAAACGAGGTGTGTATCCGTCCAGTTTTCGCGTTAACCAAAGTTGGCAAAACATCAATGTATGTCGATTTCAGTTTCGCAAGTTGCCGATAAGAAAGTATTTCCTGCGGGAGCTCATGATACTGGGCAAGTGCCATTAATACATCAACATTCGTTGAATACCCTGTTTTTGTTTTCTTTTTCGATGGTAGATTTAACTTATCAAACAAGATCACCGCTAAGGATTTTGGAGAATTAATATTAAACTCCTCCCCGGCAAGTGTATATATACGCTGCGTGAGAGTATCCAGAGTCCCATCAACATGTTTTGCCATATCACTTAAAAACTCTTGATCTATGGCTATCCCCTGATACTCCATTACTGTTAATACATCTATTAATGGTATTTCCATATCCTTAAATAATGTGAACAAGTCTTTCTTATGTAAAATATCATCAAATATATTCTTCAATTTATATATTATCAGAGCATCTTCACATGCATAGTTCGTCATGTCTTCAAGGGCTACCTCACGAATAGATATTTTATTCTTACCGGTGCCAATAAGCTCTCGCAAAGAAGTCATTTTATAATTGAGATACTCAAGGGCTATTTCACTCAGACTATGTCTTGTCTTTGAAGGATTTATTAAATAATGAGCTATGATCGTATCAAAAGAAACACCTTTAAGATCAATACCAGAGTTCAAAAGAACTATCTTATCATATTTAATATTATGGCCATACTTCTTAACCGTATCGTCCTCAAGAACCGCGGTAAGCTTATCCTTAAAATCACTCAAAGAAATTCCACTCCCCAGAGATACATAATACGCGGTATGTTCATCCCAGCAAAATGAAGCGCCTACCAACTCTGCTTGCATAGGATCAATATGCGTCGTTTCAGTATCTACAACAAATCCTGTTACTTCTTTTATCTTTTCACAAAATGATTCAAAACTTTTCTTATCGGATACACATTCATACGAAGCATCTTTGACCACTGTATGTTCAAGCATGTCATTTACGAGTCCGGTAAACTCGCATTCTTTAAAAAGTGACACGAGCTTTTCTTTATTCGGCCCGGCATATTGACATTGAGGTATATCTATAGTAAGACCAACATTATCTATTAACCGTACAAGATTCCTATTGGTCATGACCGTCTCTTTGTGTTCAACAAGTTTGGCTCTTATTTTAACGTTTTTCATGGTATCTATTTGAGAATACATCTTGTCAATAGAGCCGTATTCATTAATAAGACGACCTGCTGTTTTAATCCCTATCCCGGGAACACCGGAAATATTGTCTGAAACATCACCGGTCATACTTAACAGGTCAATAATCTGTTCAGGATATACTCCATACTTTTCGTTTACCTTATCTCGGTCGTAGAGAACCGGCTCTTTTCCTCCTACCATGATCTTAACGTTAGCATCAACTATCTGCATCATATCTTTATCCGAGGTAAAGATAATCGATTCAATATCTTGCGCGGCTGCACGACGCGCCAATGTAGCGATAATGTCATCTGCTTCATATCCTTCTTGTTCAATTAGAGGAATACCATAGGCATCTATAACTTCTTTAATAACTGGTATTTGCACAACGAGATCGTCAGGTGTCGGCTTGCGATGCGCTTTATACTCTTCATATTCAATATGCCTGAATGTCGGTTTTGGCAGGTCAAAACATACTGCAATGTAATCAGGTTTTTCTTCCTTAACAATCTTACTCAGCATTCTTACAAAACCATATACAGCATTTGTCGGCTGTCCTTTAGAATTCATCAAGGACTGTATGGCATAAAAAGCACGGTATGCATAGCTGGGACCGTCAATAAGAATACATTTTTTGGGTTGTTTCATTGTTGTTCCATGTAAGGATAGCGAATACTGTGGATTCTCACGTTAAAGGTTTTTCTTTAGATACATTTCTTCATTATTGTATATCTGCACGGAAATTTGTGAAAAGATAGCAGAACCTATATAATTTTAATCTATTGGATTGTACGCCACGTTTACTTCTTAGTGGAGCACAATGTATATGCTAGAATAATTGAATAAATATAACGGGATAATAATTTTGACATCACACGTATTTTTGAAAAATTACTCAGAATTATTCCTGCCTCATGTTTGTTATGAGGCAGGAATAAACAAATTAGATTTACGGATTAAAAACTTTTGTTTTCTTTAATTTAGGATCACGAATTCTGTCACCGGTCGGTGTTAAAAGGTGAGCAGTAACAAAAATAAGAAGATTTCTCTTTTCACTAATTTCAGCTTCAACCCTAAACGCTCTGCCAATAAATGGTAAATCGCCGAGAACAGGGATCTTATCATTGGTTCTTATAGTGGTATCTCTAATTAAACCACCGAGAACGACCGTTTCCCCGTCATTTATGATAACACTGGTTGTTACATTTCGTGTTTCAAAAAACGGCTGAAGAACCGGAACTGCATTAGCAATAACGTTACCGGCAGCATTTAACGTCGCAGGTATACCGTAATCCATCCAGCTTGCAAGCTCACTCACCTCAGGAATCAAAGTAAGATTAATGGTCTTTCTGTCAGCACCAACACTCGGCGTCACTTCAAGAATAATACCTGTGTCACGTGTTGTAAACGCACTAGGAATAACTACCGCAGGGGTAATAACGTTACCATTATTATTTGTTGTCGGCGGCGTAATCTCAAACTCGCTCGGATAAATAACTTCAGTGACCACTTCGATACGCGCCTGCTGATTATTGATAGTTGTTACCTTTGGAGCGGAAAGAACATTTGCTACATCGCATTGATCAAGCGCATGCAAAATAAATTGCATCTGTGGCTGTGACAACGTTGCAAAACTAAATATTCCACCAGTTGATCCATATATACCACCGGCACTACCAGGAATCGCCATGTTTCGTAAGAATCTGAGCCCGTCAGTAAAACGAGCATCTTGGTTAGGATTAGATGAATTTGGTCCGGTATTAGACAAAATCGCAGAGCTTGGATTATTTGCACCTGGCAAATTCGTTCCCGTCCCTGTACCACGATATTTATAATTCGTATTAAAATTCTGATTCAAGAACGCTTCGATACCAAGTTCCTGCATCACTCCTTCTGCAACCTCAACAAACTTTGCTTCTATAGCAACCTGAAACGGCGGCACATCAAGTGCCCCAAGAATCTTCTCTACAATCGCCAAATTTGCTGGGGTGTTTCTTGCAATAAGCGTACCTGTTCTTTGGTCAAGAAAGATCTTGCTTCCCGGAGGAAACGGCACACCGCTTTGTTCAAGAACATCTTTCATGGTCATTGATGTTTCTGCATCAGTACCGCGAGAAAGAAGCGCTTCATCGCCTTCATCGGTCACTTCTTTTCTGCTCATCGATGTAAACACACCAGATCCGCTTGAAAGATGATAATATCTTGTCTCCATTTCAACATTCTCTAGGCGTGAAGGCGTTGAAACAAGGATTGCATAATCATCAATTCTGTACTTTAAACCTTTAGACTGTAAAATATACTTAAGCGCTTCAATAAGCGGTAAATTTTTAAGATGGATGGTAACGCGGTCTGAAGCTATACCACCACTTCCAGCACCTTCATATCTTCCTTCTTCACCAACACCTACTTCATCAATTGCTTCAACCTTGCCTCGTCCTCCTTGTGCAACAAGATCTGCATCAAGGATAATATTGATACCGCTCATCTTTGAGAGATAATTGATCACATCTGAAAGACGCGCGTCATTAAAATTGATCTCAGGAATAATTTGCTGTGATTTTTCTTCCATAATCAACCGCTCTTTGGATTTTGCCCTCTTTGCACCAAAAGATGTGTCCTCTGTTGATTCCCCCCTGTTTGATTGCGGCGGAACCCATGCTCTTCTTACGTCAAGAACCATGTCTTTCTGAACAAGAGCCTGGTCGCGAGCAGCTGCTCTTCTTTTCTCAACAATGATATTCTTAATATATCTTTTAACCGTATAATTCTGCTGATCTTTTCTCTGTATATCTTCGAAAATAGACAGTGCTTCGTTAAGTTTTCCTTCATTGTACAGCTTTATTGCTAAATCAATCCTGTTTGTCGGCTTTACCTTCACTTTCGGGGCAAACCATTCTTTTGATCCCGTTTTACCCGTCTTATTTTCGACAAGCGTTTTGGCGCCGGCCGTTGAGGTGAAACTTGATAATACAAAAAGTATCACTACAGAAACAGACAGAGACACCAAATGCTTCAAGATACTTTTACTTGATTTATCCATTCTTTTAATCTCCTTCGTTTATTGACTATTCACACTTTTTAAATGTAATTTCTCTCCATTTGGCCGGGATAATATCACTTCTCTCTCAGTTATGTCAAGAACTTTATGCCCATCATACACAGAACCAACATGGACCGTAATTGCCTTTAGTTTCTTCCTGTCGAACAATTTAGCAAACAACTCTTTTTCGGTTATCAACTTTCCTCTTTCAAGGGTAACCGAGGTTCCGTCACCTTTTTTTATTTCCACTATAGATTTATTAACTCTTATCTGGACACCTGATGGTAACTCTTCATTGAAGAAACGCTGCTGGAAATTACGGATTTCGTATCCTCTGATAGTTTCTCCTATCTTTTTAAAATCCGTTTTGCGCCCCCAATTAATCTGTATACTGTATACTCCGCCAGGAAGCTGCATATATCCCTTAAATAGCAGTTTTACCGGTTGGCGGAAAATCTTCTCAAGCCTAAACTGCTCTCCTTTAGCGACGGCATCCTCTTTAACTATCCGCTCTACCTGCACAGGTTCACCTTTGTGTTCAGTAAATATATCCCTTTTATAATACAGGGCTAAATCCTGTGGATTTTTGACCTCATCAATCAGAAGCGCAACACGATCAAAGTCCACATAATATTTCTTGTTTGATATACTATCGCTGTAGGGAAAGTAATTTACGCTCCCTCGCAGCGTAGTAAGTAGCTCGCTACCGTTGACACAGAGCAATATGATATAGAGCACAAAAAAAACAAAAAAGAGTGTTTTCTCATAATTCTCTTTTACCCATTCGCTACTAACTGACATTTTTTTCATTGTGTACCTCACCTGCCACATGTCACATAAAAGAATAACTTAACCATCTATTTTCTATAAAAATACGAGACCGCTTATTACTAATTTGATTACATATTTTGATTCGGAAACATATTTTACATTTATATTTCTGACTACGAAGAATTCTTTTGCTGTCATAAGAGCTGAAAGGATATCAACGAGTGCCTGCTGATCGGATTCAAATTCGACTTCAAATTTGTATTCATTATAAAAATATGATGTGTCTTTAGGGGTTACTTTTTGAGGTGAAACACCATGCCTCGAAACACTCAGAATCTCACGAACACCGTTTATCATTACAATATTCAACAGAATTGATATTTTATCTAACTGATCTGAAAGCACCGGAATTTCTTTATAGGCCGGAATTTTTTTTCCAATAAATTCTCCAAAGCCAATACCATCAGGTATCTTTACCCCCGTCTTGATCGATTTATCTAAATAATATCTTCTCAGTTTTAATAATTTCCCCTTAAACTCCATCGGATCGGAAACCGTTGGCGGCTTTCCTTTACTCAACGATTTTTCAAGCTCTTTGAATTGTTTTTTTAAAACAACTTTATCACTCTCCAAAGTTCTTAAAGCATCAATCGTCGGGATGCTTTTGCCAAAATCAACAACTGTATTTAATCTATCAAACAGTCTGTCATATTCCTTGCAAGAATTCTTTTTCATGTTCAGACCACTTAAAGCATAGTAGATACTGATACTCATAATAAGCGCCCCAACAACAAGAATCGCAATAAGCGTTTTCTTCTTAAATATATATATGCGATTAATATCTTTTACGCTGCCTATGATTTTTTTCACGTTACCAGCCTATTGTTTTTTCTGAAGTTTTAAACGTATTACAAAACTAATAAGACTATTCCGCAGTTCTGCAGATACTATTTCTACATCTTTAAATAATGGCGATTTCTCAAGCGCATGCTGAAACAGGGGGATGTCTTTTTCAATAGACCCCCTACCTTTACCCTCCAAATAAACGACACTGACCTCTTCGAACATAGCTTTGTCGCCTGATCCCTTATTTCTGCCTTTTCTTTTTCGCATGTTTTTTTTAGTCTCAACTTTGAGTTCCTCAAGATTGCTTGAAATATTTTCTATCCATATGTTCGGAGCCATAACATTCTGTATTTCTATAAATATTCGGAGCCACAGATCACGATCATAAATAAGCTCATTTAACATATTCAGCTTATTGTTAATAACTGCTACCCCGTCATTGATTTTCTTAAAATGAGTGTTCAATACCTCAATATAGCTGATATAGGAGGAAAGATCTTTTGCTCTGATAATGTTCGCACGAGCAATCTTTGTAGAGCACACTCGAACAGAGAAGAGTGTCAGAAGTATAACTATAAAGGTCACGACATAATATGCAAACTTCTTCACAAATCCTCTTTGCTTCAATATATCAGAAGGAATAAGATTAACAGAGAGCTCCGTACGGGTAATCCCTCTTAATCCAAGTCCTATTGCATTGGCCAAAAGATGTTTTGTTTCAGTAAGCGCCCCCGCTTTTTGTTCATCCTTAACCGCGCCAGTTATCTTCTGTAAAGGATCAAACTTCTCTACCGGCATTTTAAAACGTTCTGACAGTGCTTCTTCTATATTTTTCAACTTGGACCCGCCACCGGTAATAAAAACCTTTTTTATGGGGGTGCCGCCAAATTGCGACTTGTAATATCCTAGCGAACGACTTATTTCTGCAAAAAGTCTACTTGCGCCTCTTTCAATAGCCCCGCGAAGCTCCGGTATTTCTCCCTGTCCAAAACCAACGGATCGTTTAAGGTTTTCAGCCTCAGGCTCACTTATTTTCATATCGTCGACAATACATTGCGTTAAGGAATTACCCGCAATAGGAATACTCCGTATCCAGAGTTCATCACCTCCGGTCACAATCAGGTTGGTTGTCCGTGCTCCTATATCAACAACAAGAGATGCTTCATCTGTTAATAATCCATTGTATGCAAAACAGTTATATAAGGAGAGCGGTAACACATCAATCACTTCAGGCATTAACCCATTCTGGTATACGCTTTCAACTAACGTCCTTACAATATCCTGCTTTATTGCAACGAGCAATATGTCTCTTTCTTCAAGAGCCCCATTACCTAAAAGCTGATAATCCCATCTGACTTCTTCTATAGGAAACGGAACCTGTTGCTGTGCTTCATACTGCACAATCTGATCCATCTTTCTTTTTTCCACTACAGGTAGTTTTACAAAACGGATAAAGACCGCTTGGCCTGAAATACCGACAATACAGGAATTATTTCTAAATATTTTTGAGTCTACGAATTTGGTGAGTTTTTCTAAGAGCGCATTTTGACGGTCATCATCAGTTAAGCCTTTTCCTAAACCATCATCGCACTCAATAACCTCATAGTTGAGCAGTCGTACCTCGCCACTCTTCTTTTCGAGCTCGACAATTTTTAGAGCACTTTCACCAATGTCAAGACCAATAATTCTGTTTTGATATAAAAACATAGTACCTCAATACTCTTATATTACTGTCGCTTTATCTTTGCAAATATATATACCGCTACAATAATAACCATTCTGGAAAATAAGAAACATACGGAATTAGCCGATTTTTACTATTCTGATAATGTCGGGACCTTTATTGCTTCTTCCTTTACTTCATAATCAAGTAAAAACGGAGTAATAAAACGAGGCCTCAAAATCCCATTTATCGCCTTTACTTGTGTCCACCAGCGTTTTGTGGTTTTTGTAGGCCATTGCGCGGATGTTATAAGGATACCCTTGTACCAGATTTCAACCATGATTCTTTTTATCTGCCCGTATCTAATAAGCGCATTGGGATGAATAAAAATCTGTGCCGCGTGACCGATTCCCTTCGGAACAGAAACATATATCTGGTGCCCGGTAAATAAGTGATATTTTTTTCTTTTATCTCTTGTTAACACATAATATTTTACATCAACATCATCTGCCCATGAAGGCTCACTATCATAAGAAACAGTAATAACGCCCCATTGCTGATGTGCTGTTCCACCAATGTTCCCCAACCCTTCGAGCCCTGAAGAAAATGCACCGGTGACACTGGTCATCTTTTTTTGATATGAAATTTTACGAACACTGAATAGATCATCAGCGGCCGCATTGCTACCGGTAACAAGCGCAAAAACAATATACGCCACTATCACGGCTATCGGAGCTCGGCAGTTCTTTAAAAAAGACATATTTCCTCCTTTATCGATAAGAAAAAAAATCTTTAACATTTTATCACTAAGTTATTTAATAAAATAATTGTAGAGAGTGTATCAAAAAACTCTCTCAACTGTCAAGAAAACACTCGCCTAAGAACATATACCGATCTTTACAACAAGAATCATTATTACTTATTTTTTTCTTTGTTAGACAGTTCCAAGAGTACTAATAAGAGAAACAAGCGGCAAAAATAATGATATTACTATACTCCCTACAATAAATGCCAGAGTGATAATAAGTACAGGTTCCAACATAGAGGTTAAGGACCCAATAGCTATATCAACATCATCATCATAATTATCAGCAATTTTCATTAACATCTCATCGAGTCTTCCCGTTTCCTCACCAACATCTATCATATTAATAACGATCGGACTAAAAACCTTGTGCTGCTTCAACGGCCCCGCGATTGACTCCCCTTCCCGAATACTGTCTGAAACCTTGCTCACCGCCATTGCAACAACATCGTTACCGATAACGTCTTTTACAATGTTAAGAGCCTTTAGAAGAGGAACGCCACTTGAGACAAGTGTTCCCAATGTGCGTGCAAAACGCGCTATGGCAACTTTTTGCACAAGAATACCAAACATAGGGAAATACAACTTCACATAATCAATCCTGTATCTACCGGTAGCGGTTCTTTTAACAAGATAATATAAAAAAAAGAGCAATGCGAAAAACCCTATTATAAAAACCCACGTATACCACAGGAGCATTGCATTCGTAAGACCTATGAGTATCCGTGTTGGCATCGGCAGCGCTACGCCCATATCTTTAAACATTTCAGCAAAGCGCGGTATTATAAAGAGCACCAAAAAGAGCAACACTCCAATTGCAGCACAAACCACTATTATGGGATAAATAAGCGCGGATTTAACTTTTGCTTTTATCTTATAGCTCTTCTCATAAAAATCAGCAACTCTGAGTAGCACAATATCCATGGCTCCCGCTGCTTCACCGGCGCGAACCATATTGATAAATAACTTTGAGAAAACATTCGGATGCTTAATAAGTGACTCTGAGAGCGTACTCCCATTTTCAACTTGATCAGTAATGTTTTCGAGTGTTTTTTTCAGTGTTCCTGCCTTCTGCTGCTCCCATAACACCTTGATGCTTTTAAGGAGCGGTAACCCTGCATTAATTAATGTCGCAAACTGCCGAATAAACATAACGAGTTGCTGGGGTTTGACACTTTTATTCGTAAAAAGACTGAGCTCCATATTTAAAGAAAATTTTCCCGCTTTCTTTTTCGGCATACTCTTTTTTGTTGTCTCAGCCACTTTAATAGGATAGAGCCCCAATTCACGGACCTTATTAAGCGCATCAGTATTCGTTGCCGCTTCTATAATATCAACAACATCTTTTCCGCGCTTATTGACTGCTCTATATTCATAAAATGGCATATACACACCCCTTAAAAAGTTAAAAGTAAAAATTCAAAAGTAATAAATTTGAACTTATTGTAGCTCTACTTAGTTTTTAATTTTACCTTTTTCGTTTTTAATTTTGACTTTATTTTATCTTTCCTTAGTTTTGCCTTTTTAATTTTTTATGTTTCTCGGCCAACTTCCTCTGCCGTAGTTACCCCCTGAAATATCTTCTCTATTCCATCATCCCACAATGTTTTCATCCCGAGCTCAATTGCTTTTTGCCGAATAATAACTGACGGAGCCTTGTCAAGGATAAGCGCTCTTATCGGATCGGATATCTCTAAATATTCAAATATCCCTATGCGTCCTTTATACCCCGTATTATTACATTTCTTACATCCTTTTCCATAATAGAATTTCTTGTCACCTACATCCTGCGGGGTAAGATCTACATCTCTTAACACCTCTGGAGTAGGGCTGTAGGATGTTTTGCAATCAGAACAAATAGTTCTCACCAATCGCTGTGCAAGTATCGCTTCCAAAGTCGATGTAATTAAAAAGGGCTCTACACCCATATCAATAAGCCTTACAACAGCACCCGCGGCGTCATTGGTATGCAACGTTGAAAACACTAAGTGACCGGTAAGAGACGCCTGTACGGCAATCTCTGCAGTTTCATAATCTCTCACTTCACCGATCATTATTATATCGGGATCTTGACGCAAAATACTTCTTAAGCAATGTGAAAACGTCAGGCCTATTTCTTCATTTATATTAATTTGCATAATTCCTTCAATATCATATTCAACAGGATCCTCAGTTGTTATTAACTTAGAATCAAGTTTATTCAACAGCTTTAAACTAGAGTACAGTGTCGTTGTTTTACCGCTTCCCGTTGGACCTGTGACAATAACAATACCGTTTGGCTTTTCTAATACGTGTGAAAACGATTCAAGCATTTCCTTGTTCATTCCCACTTTGTTCAAATCAAGTGATACAACCGAGCGGTCTAGGATTCTAATAACAACACTTTCACCAAAAGCAGTTGGAAGGGTTGACACTCTCAAATCAACATATTTTCCCGCAATACTCACCAATATTCTTCCATCTTGCGGCAAGCGCCTTTCAGCGATATCAAGGTTTGCAATAACCTTAATGCGGGAAGTAAGCGCCAGGCTGAGATGCTTTGGCGGCGGCACCATGTCATAGAGAACTCCATCAACACGATAGCGTACTTTAAAATCATTTTCAAATGGCTCAAAGTGAATATCACTGGCCTGGTCTTTAATGGCTTGTGCTAAAATGAGATTAAGCAGTTTGACAACAGGCGCTTCATTAGCCAGTTCCTTTAAGCTGTCTACGTCTGTTATATCTTCAATCTTTTCAACACCTTTTGGAAGTTCCTTTTCAATCTCTTCAATAAGATCAACAATAGATTCTGTTTCTTCACCGTAATGTTTCTTTATGGCAGTTTTTATATCGTCATGGGTTGAGAGAACTGCACTAATTTCAAGATCAAGCATAAAATGGAGATCATCAATAATATGCGGATTCAAAGGATCGGCAATTGCAACAGTCAGCATGTTATTCTCGTATTTTATCGGCATAATGTTGTATATACGAGCCATTGAAGGATTTACAAACTTGAGAACTTCTTTCGGTATGCCAATATTCTTAATATCGACCATTTCCATACCTAACTGTGTTCCCAGACACAGAAAGATGTCGTTCTCATTAACAAAACCAAGGTCTACCAGTACATGGCCGATAAGCTTTCCTGTTCTTTTCTGCTCTTCAACAGCTTCTTCCAAATGTTCTTTGGTAATAAGCCCCTTTGAAAGCAAAAGAGAACCAATATATCCACTACTTATCTTCTGCTGCATTATAGTACCCGCCTCTTTTTTATCAACATCTCAGTGTACATATTTATTCTGTCACCTACGCGGATTCTTCACGCGCTCGTGAAACAATATATTCAGGGTCCTGTGCTTTTGAAAGCATTTCACTATACGAAATAATCTTTTTATTATAGAGATCTAAAAGAAACGCATCGAGTGTAACCATACCATGCTTAGTTCCAGTTTGAATATCTGAGGTTATACGGAACGTTTTCTTTTCTCTTATTAAGTTCTGGATCGATGGGGTTGAAGTCATTATTTCAAATGCGGCTATTCTTCCAGCATTATCAGATCGGGGAAGCAATATTTGTGAAATGACCGCAACTAATGACGAAGCTAATTGAATTCTTATCTGTTCCTGTTGATTAATAGGAAAAGCGTCAATTATCCTATCCACTGTTCGTGCTGCTCCTGTTGTATGGAGTGTTCCAAACACAAGATGCCCAGTCTCAGCCGCAGTTATCGCCGCTTCCATTGTCTCAAGATCCCTCATTTCACCCACCAGAATAACATCAGGGTCTTCTCTCAAAGCTGCCCTCAAACAATCTCCGAATGAAAGGACATCAACACCCATTTCACGTTGAGATACAATAGATTTTTTATGACAATGGAAATATTCAATGGGATCTTCCACGGTTATTATATGGGTATCGCGTTCAATATTTATCATATTAATCATCGATGCAAGCGTGGTCGTTTTTCCCGATCCGGTAGGGCCGGTTACGAGAACAAGACCTCTCGGTTTATACAAAAGCTCCTTTACATGAGAAGGAAGGCCTATTTCTTCCAGTGACATCAAACGTGCAGGAATAAGGCGCAGTGCGAGCGCATACGTTCCTTTTTGCTTATACACATTAACCCTGAAACGGCCTTTGTTTTCAAAAGCAAAACCATAATCAACATTCCCTTTCGCAAGCAGTTTCTGAACACTTTCTTCGGAGGTAATACTCTTCATTAATCGTTCAGTATCACCACGATTAAGGGGTGTTTCTCCGATGTATTCTAGCCTGCCGTGTATTCTCACAACAGGAGGAGTTCCCACAATCAAATGCAGGTCTGATGCACCCTTCTCACACACATAATCTAATAAATTGTTCATCTCCATATATACCTCCCGTCAGCGTATAGCACTTAGCGTATAGCGTATAGTTAAAAACTAAATATCAATCACATAAATAGCGTTCAGCATATAGCGCATAGCGTATAGTTAAAAAAATTACAGCAAAATCTATCCGCTAAACGCTACTGGCTATACGCTAATAGCTCTTATCACTCTTCGTACCCCTGTGTTACACGCAGCACTTCATTAATCGTTGTAATACCGCCAAATATTTTCATAATACCGTCTTCACGCAGCGTCTTCATCCCAAGTTGACGCGCTCTTTTGCGTATTTCGTTACTCGACATTTTTTGATAGATCATTTTTTGTATTTCTTGATCAATCAAGAGCAATTCAAAAATACCGATACGACCACTAAACCCGGTATTATTACAATCTGCACACCCTTTACCTCTATAAAATTTAACCTTTTTTATTTGCTGCTGGGACAATCCAAGGCTTTCAATTTCGTCTAGACGAGGGTTATATTCTTCTTTACACTCTGAACATATTTTTCTCACAAGCCGTTGCGCGCATATTGCCCGTATCGAACTTGCAACAAGAAAAGGTTTCACTCCTCTATCAATAAGTCTTGTGATTGCTCCCGGGGCATCATTTGTGTGCAGCGTGCTGAAAACAAGATGTCCTGTAAGAGATGCATTAACCGCAATATTTGCCGTTTCCAAGTCTCTGATTTCACCTATCATAATAATATTTGGTGCTTGCCGGAGCATTGAACGCAATACATTAGCAAATGAAAGACCTATTTTAGCCTGGACCTGTACCTGATTAATACCTTGAATCTGGTACTCGATTGGGTCTTCAACTGTAATAATCTTTCTATCCGGCCTATTGATTTCATTCAGGCACGCATAAAGCGTCGTCGTTTTTCCGCTCCCCGTTGGACCCGTAATAAGTATAATCCCATTAGGAAACTTAATAAGGTCTTTAAATTTTTTCTCATCTTCATGTAAAAAACCCATCTGGGCCAATCCAAGAACAAGGCTTGTCTTATCCAATATTCTCATCACAACACTTTCACCATGTGTGCTGGGTATCGTTGATACACGAAGATCAATGTCTTTGGCCATTATCCTCAGTCGGATACGTCCATCTTGCGGTAAACGTTTTTCTGCAATCGACATATTTGCCATAATCTTCACACGAGATATTATTGCGCTTTGCAATCTTTTTGGCGGTCCCTCAACCTCATATAAGATACCATCTATTCTATAGCGAACACGAAACCTTTTTTCTAACGGCTCCAAATGAATATCACTTGCCCTCATCCTAAATGCTTCCATTATAATCATACTCACGAGCTTAATAACCGGCGCATCTTCGGTACTAACATCGTCAAAATCCTCTTTTGGAAGGTCTTCATCAACTTTTTGTATAATATCTTTTTGATCTTCATCAATGACACCATAATATTTAACGAGCGCTTCCTTAATGTCAGTATACGACGCAAGCACAATATCGACGGTCTTTTTCAAACGAAAAGAAATCGCGTCAACTGCATCAACCTTTAGAGGATCACTCATCGCTATAGTCAGGATGTCTTGAGAAATTTTTATGGGAATAATATGATACCGTTTAGCAATATCATAGGGGACAAGGGACAAGGCCTCTTTTTGGATAACCGCGCTTGATAGATCAATACACTCAAGAGAGAAATGTTTTGCCAGAGCTTTTATAATCTCTTCTTCATCAATATACTCTTTGGAAATGAGCTGATCAACAACACCTTTATTTCCGCCATGCATACGTGCTTCTTTTATCTGAGCCGGTGTTATTAAGCCATATTCAAGTAATACATCCGCTACCATTTCAGTATTGTATTTAATCATGCACCACAACTCTCATTTGCATATTGAATCGACATACAACAGTAATATATCTTTATATTATCTCATAAATATGTAAAAGCATAAATACTTAATACGTATATATCTCTATTTTTTTCTGTGCGCATGTTTTGCGGATAGCTTCGTATATGCGGCTTCAACGTCCTTCATAACCTGTTTGAGAGGGATTTTGTGCTTATCGGCGATTGTGACACAGTCATCATATTCGGGAGTAATGGTGAGCATTGAATCACCAAAACTGCTTATTTTCACACGAGCATTACCATATTTTGTTGTTACTATGACAATCTCCCTTTCTTTTATAATCCTAGACCCTTGCATAATCCTCAGCCCAATCGTTGACGTCTCGGCCATAACAATATCAACGCATCTTTCAATATCTTTGTTATTAACCATCACTGAGAGTATATGCGCTGGACGCATCTTCTTCATAAAAACAGGCGTAATCCATACATCGAGCGCACCTGCCTTCGTACATGCGTCTAAGACAAATCCATATATCTGAGGATTCATATCATCTATATTTGTTTCAATAATCGATACCTGCTGACATGAACACTCACTGTCTTTCATGTCACCATAAACAACTCTTAGCATATTCGGAATTTCTTTATATTCGCGGGTACCAGCACCATACCCAATCCCTTTTATTGTAATATGCGAGGGCTGTGAAAATGCTTGTGTGTAATAGGATAGTATCCCCGCTCCGGTTGGTGTTACAAGCTCTCCGGCAACAGCGCTCTTTACACATGGCACACCCTTCAATATTTCGAGCGTTGCAGGCGATGGTACAGGATATGCGCCATGTTGACACTCCAGCGTTCCTTCCCCTAAAGGAATCCTTGATGCATACACCGTGTCTATTTTAAGGCAGTACATACATATGGCAGTTGAAACAATATCTATTATAGAGTCAAGCGCACCAATTTCATGAAAGTGGACTTTGTGTATGGGAATATCATGGATCTTACTTTCAGCTTCAGCAATAATATGAAAGATCCCTATACTATCTGTTTTAATTGAATCAGCAAGTGTGCTTTTATTTATGAGCGAACATATATCCTTATAACTACGCACCTTTTGATGCGATTTTTTCTGCACATGCACCGTCCAGTGTGTTCCGACAATACCGTTTCGTGTTACTTTCGTTGATAAGAGCGAGTACCCTTTCAGAGGTAATTTAGAGAGTTCACGTTTGAGCGTACTGATACTCACTCCGGCGTCTATCAATGCGCTTACGCACATATCTCCGCTTATCCCGCTAAAACAATCAAAATACAAAACGTTCATATCCCTGCATCCTTACATCAATAAAAGACTATGCTGTCTTCCTAATCGCTTTCACTTTTTCGGTCACAAGCCTGCATATTGTTGCAGCTGCATATCCTGCGCCAAAACCATTATCAATATTTACTACGGTGAGACCAGAGGCACATGAATTGAGCATCGAAAGAAGCGGCGTTATCCCGCCAAAGTGCGCACCATACCCGATACTGGTCGGAACAGCAATAACCGGTTTATCCGTTAACCCGCCAAGTATACTCGGCAGAGCACCTTCCATGCCTGCTATAACAATAATAACATCGGCTGCATTCAAAACATCCAGATGCGAGATCAGTCTATGAAGACCGCTCACTCCCACATCGTACAACGGCTCAATCTTACACCCCATTATATGTGCTGTTACACGCGCTTCTTCTGCCACAGGAATATCTGATGTTCCTGCAGTCATGATCACAACTTTTCCCAAAGACGGCTTTAATCTTTTTTTTGAGATAGTAATACATCTGGCTTTATCATGATACTGTGCCTGTGGACATTGTTTTTTTACTTTTTTAAACAATGATACTGATGCCCTTGTTCCTAACACATTGGGCTCTACAGATGCTAATTTTGCAAGTATCGCACATGCGTCTTTATCATTTTTTCCTTCACAAAATACAACTTCAGGAAATCCTTTTCTTAGAGATCGGTGACTATCGATTTTTGCAAAACCCAGATCTTTAAAGGGTAATTTTTTCAATAAATCTAACGCTTTACTAACAGGCATTTTTCCTGTCTTAACGCGCTCAAGAATTTTCTGTATTTGTTCTTTATCCATAAATTCTTTCCTCTTACAGCTTATAGCTTATCGCATACAGCTGGTTGTCATAGCTTACAGCTTATAGCTGGAATTCATAGCTTTAAAGTGGGATCTGCATCAAAAGTATAATCTTTTCTTTGTGATTTAGATAGCGCGAAATACCCCAAGCCAGCGATCATAGCGGCGTTATCAGCACAAAAAGACGGATGAGGGAAAAACACCTCTATCCCCGTAGTCTTCGCTTTGGCCATAAACTTTTCTCTGAGCCTTGAATTAAGGCTTACTCCTCCACCAACAACAATACTACCTAACCGGTATGTATGTGCCGCGGAAAATGTTTTTTGCAACAATGCATCAACCACTGCTTCCTGAAAACTCGCAACAAGATCAGCAAGAGAAATATCATCACGATTGTATGCATATTTTCCAAAACCCTTCTTATAATAAAGCACTGCTGTCTTAAGTCCGCTAAAACTAAAGTCTAATGTGTCCTGCTTAGCCATACCACGGGGGAAATTAATCGCTTTTGGGTTACCATTTTTTGCCAGTTTATCAATAACCGGTCCGCCAGGATACCCTAATCCAAGAATTTTGGCTACTTTATCAAAAGCTTCTCCTGCCGCATCATCTCTTGTCGAACCAACAAGTGTATGTTTCCCTCTTGAAGTCACTTTAAAAAGTGATGAGTGCCCCCCAGAAACAACTAGACCTAAATAGGGATATTGCGGGCATGCTCCTTTATTATTAAGAAAAACAGAATATAAATGTGACTCAATATGGTTTACACCACACACGGGAATGTTATGACTATATGCATACCCTTTTGCAAAAGTAACACCAACAAGCAATGAACCAATAAGCCCCGGCCCCCTGGTAACCGCAACACCGTCAATATGTGTTCCCTTTTTAAGAGATGCAGCTGCAAGCGCTTCTTCAACAATTCGATTGATATGCTTCAGGTGATCTCGACTTGCAATCTCAGGAACTACTCCACCATATTTTTTGTGTAGGTGTATTTGAGATCTGACCACATTTGAAAGGACAACAGTTGCGTTTTCAACAACAGAGGCGGCGGTTTCATCACATGAAGTTTCTATACCAAGTATTTTCATTTATCACCCGTATATTATATACAGAGAGGGGTTGAGAAGATAACGGGACAGGTGTTTATTATATATTATTTATCCGATTCAGGTTTCGTTTTATTTTCATTCTTATCGGTGGTTTGCGCTTCATCGTCTTTCTTATCTTTATCTTCAGGCTTTGGCTCTTCGCTTTTAAGCATATCTTCGGTTAATTCTACCTTATTATTCACTATCTTAATGCCCTCAATTAAATCAATCGCTCTTTCAAGCTGCTCATCCTTTACTTCTTCAGGTTTCTTTAGTTTTACGCCGCTTTCATCAAGTTTATGCATTTTAACAAGCATAAGTTTTATTTCATCTTTTTCTGATATCTTAACAACAATATCAGGCACTATCCCTATGCCATGAATCATTCTTCCTTTTGGCGTATAATATTTTGCGGTTGTCAGTTTGAGCGCAGAACCGTCCCTAAGCGGAAGAACACTTTGCACCGATCCTTTTCCAAAAGATTTCTCTCCCAAAAGCACTCCCCGTTTATAATCCTGAATTGCTCCCGCAACGATTTCAGAACCGCTTGCACTTCCTCCATTAATGAGGACAACGACAGGATACTGAAACGGTGTTCCCCTATATCTTCCCTTAAAATCAACAGTTTGCTCCTTCATTCTTCCTTTTGTATAAACGATCAGTTTGTTTCCACCGATAAAATAATCAGCAACATCAATAGCTTCCTGCAGCAATCCACCCGGATTATTTCTCAGATCAAGAATAAGGCTTTTTATACCTTTTTTCTCTAAATCCTCTATATTCTTTCTCATGTCCTCGTCTGTATTCTCTTGAAATTGGGTAAGACGAATATATCCGATATCACTCTTTAACATCTTTGGTTCTTTTACACTCTGAAGTTTTATAATAGCACGCACAATCGTAACATCAATGAACTCTTTACTGCTTGGACGGGATATTGTTATTGTGACCGGTGTTCCGGGTTTACCACGGAGTTTCTTTACCGCACCGTTCAGGGTAATATCTTTGGTGGATTTACCATTAATTTTAACTATTTTATCTCCCGGTCTAAGGCCTTTTTTAAATGCCGGAGTCCCTTCCAAAGGAGATACAATGGTGAGTACTTTATCTCTTACGGTTATTTCAATACCAAGCCCGCCAAATTCACCCTCTGTTTCAATCTGTATCTCTTTATATGCATCCTCATCCATAAATGAGCTATGAGAATCCAGTGATTTCAACATTCCTTTCATGGCGCCATATATGAGATCTTTAAAATTAACGTCATCAACGTATCCGCGCTTTATGATCGTTATTGCATCAGTGAACACATCAAGCTTTTCATATAATTCCTTAATATCACTTTTTTTCTTTTCCTTAGCTTTTTCTTCAGCGTAGAGATGTGATACACTTAACGAAACAGTACCTATAAAAATAATGCTCAAGATAATTCGTCCATACCTTTTTCTTGTCATCGTATAATTCCCCTTATGATATATTCCTTTGTGGAACATTTACTTAGGATACTTTTTGTTTTACAAGCTCTTCTACAGCTTGAGCAATATCAGTTGGTTCAAGATGATACTCTTTGAATAATTCTTCAGGGCTTCCTGACTGACCAAACATATCCTTAACCCCGATTCTCTTCATAATCACGGGACTATTTTCAGAAAGAACTTCACTAACAGCAGACCCAAGCCCGCCAATAATACTATGCTCTTCAGCCGTAACAATCGCGCCTGTTTCACGTGCAGCAGTTATAATTGCTTCTTTATCGATAGGCTTAATGGTATGCATATTTATTACCCGTGCATCTATACCTTTTTTTTCTAGGAGCTGGGAGGCTTCCAATGCTTTTCCAACCATTTGACCGCAGGCAATAATTGATATATCGTTTCCCTGCCTTAGGACATTTGCTTTTCCGATAGCAAACGTGTCTTCATCACGCGTAATCACCGGCACTTTTGATCGTCCAAGTCGAATATACATCGGACCTTTCATGTTCGTAGCTGCCTTAATAACTCGTACCGTTTCTTTTGCGTCAGCAGGCACCACAACCTTCATATGAGCAATAGATCTCATAAGAGAAATGTCTTCAACGCTCTGATGAGATAAACCATCTTCACCAACGGAAATTCCACCATGCGATGATACCACTTTCACGTTAAGCTCAGCGCTTGCAACAGTATTTCGTATTTGTTCCCAGGCGCGGCCGGTAAGAAATATTGCAAAAGAACTCGCAAAGACCACATGGCCACATGAGGCAAAACCAGCTGCCATCCCTATTAAATTTTGTTCCGCGACACCGGCATTAAAGAATCTATTAGGAAATACTTTAGCGAATTTTGCTGTCTTTGTTGAACTTGATAGATCTGCATCAAGAACAACAATCCTCTGATCCTCTTTACCTAATTCAACAAGTGTTTCACCATACGCATCACGCGTTGCAATCATTTCAAGCATTCCCCATCTCCTCTAGCTCAGCAAGTGCCTTTACCCCTTCTTCATCTGTAGGAGCTTTACCATGAAAACCAACTACACCTTCCATAAAAGATACGCCTTTACCCTTCACGGTACGTGCAAGAATAATTGTTGGTTTTCCCTTGTACTCCTCGGCACGTTTATATGCGTCTAATATCTCTTCAACATTATGTCCGTCTATATCAATCACATTCCATCCAAATGCACGCCATTTTTCAGCGATTGGTTCCGGATTCATAATATCCTGTATTTTCCCATCTATTTGCAAACTATTATTATCCAAAATGGCGCATATTGAATCCACTCTATAATGTCCTGCCGCCATAGCAGCTTCCCAGATCTGCCCTTCCTGAATTTCCCCATCACCTAAAAGGACATACACTCTGTAGGATTTTTTTTGTAACTGACGGGATAACGACATACCGACAGCCACTGATAAGCCCTGTCCCAGTGAACCGCTTGTCATATCTACTCCAGGAGTAATATTCATATCAGGGTGCCCCTGCAGTATAGTCCCATACTTTCTTAATGTATCGAGATGCTTTTTGTCAAAATAGCCAAATTCACAAAGAATTGCATACCACAGTGGAGCAGTATGACCTTTGGAAAAAACAACTCTATCTCTTTCTTCCCATTCAGGATTTTGCGGGTCATGCCGCAATACTGCAAAATAGAGCACCGTCATAAGGTCAGTACTTGAGAGAGATCCTCCCGGATGGCCACTTTGCGCTTTTGTGATCATTTTGATTATATCTCGTCTAATATTACGAGCTTTTTCTCTTAATTTCTTCAAATCGGTCGTTTTCATAAGTAAATTATTCACCTTCTTTTCTATTTTACTTCATAATATGGTAATAGATAATAAAAGTAAAGAATATATTTATTTCTAGATAGCGGTTAGATTTAACTAAATAGATGATTAAACTATACGCTCTACGCTAAACGCTATTTAAGGCTCGGAACCTATTAATACATCGATATATTCTTTTGTGATGGTATCCCATGAATAATACAAAGAAACTCTTTCTCGTGCTCTTTTTCCAAGCAATGATATCAATTCTGGGTCATTAATGCTACGCTCTATCTTTTTTTCAAGATCCCCGCAAGCCCCAATACTAAATGGTATCCCTGTATCTCCTATTACCTCACAATTTTCAGGGACATCATTTGCAAGAACCATCTTCCCTGCTGCCATTGCCTCAACAATCGCAGGATGCGTGCCGCCCACTTCAGTGGCATTTATACAAAATAAAGCATTTGAAAGAAGCGTCCAATATTTTTCTCCATATACTGCACCGGAAAGAATAATCTTATCATCTAATAGTTCATTAAGCCGCTTCTTAAATATAGCGCTATATGGCGCATCACCAACAAGCACCAGATGGAACTGTGTATCAACTTTTTTATATGCCTCCATCACCTTATCAGCATTATTTTCCGGTTCAAGCCTGCCAACATACAGAATGTACTTTTCGTTTTCAAGGCCCAACTGTGAGAGATACTCCGTATCCTCCCCGCATATGACATCAGCACCATAAGCGATAAATACCGTACGCGACCCGTGAACTTTTTTATAATAGTCTTCTATTACCCGCGCATCAGTCACAATAGTATCCGCATATTTTACTGCTAGCTTTTCCCCTAATTTATACCACCATTTTCCGCATATGTTCCATTTTCTTCTCTTCCACTCCAACCCATCTACATTAATAATAACTCTCTTACGAAACAACTTAAGAAGAGGTATAAATACAGCATTTGCGCTGTTGCATAAAAGCACATGCGTTGACCGTCCACAGAACACATCATGAATGACCGAACATAATGTATGGGTCACCGTTTCAAAATATTTAAAGTATATCGCAGGTACATACTTCAGGTCTACGCCTTTGTATTGATCAATAATTTGGTCAGAATACTTCTTGCGGCAATACACTGTTACCCGATAACCGCTGGCAACAAATCGGACTGATAAGGCTTCAGCAAGTGTTTCAAAACCACCGTACCGAGCAGGTATTCCGCGTGTACCCATTATAGCGATTTTCATTATCTCTCCTCACACTGAGAATCTTTATGTATAAGTTTACAATAAAGATCCTCACATCTTTTGCAATAATCATGCACTGAAAAGTTCTCAACACATCTGGTTCTTGCGTTACGCCCCATACGCTCTCTTAACCCCCGATCACCCATAAGCTCGAGAACTCTTTTTTCATATAAAGCAGTATTATCAGTTGGCACACTATATCCAGACTCTCCATCAACGACAATTTCATCTACTCCCCCTTGCTTTGTTGCAACAAGAGGTTTCCCGCAAGCCATTGCCTCCAGTAACGTCGTAGGAAATGAGTCTGGAGCAATAGACGTAAATAGATACACATCAATTAAAGAAAATATGTCACTGCTTTGACTGACAAACCCCATAAATCGAACATTGTTCTCAATTCCTAACTCGATACACTTTTTAACAAGATATTCTTTTCTCCAGTTTTCCCTTGTATCTTTATCTCCAAGTGAAAAAACATCACCTGCGATAATAAATGTGGCATCCGGATATTTATGTATCACCTGTGCAGCTATCTCTAAAAACAATGTATGCCCTTTTACATGATTAATTCTTCCTACCGTTGCACAACATAGAGAATTATGAGCTATGTTGTACTTCTGGCGCAGGGCAGGCACATCTTTATGACAAGAATATTCGTCTATATCTATCCCATTATGGATCACTACCGTTTTTTTACTCAAGGACTTTCGATAACTCTCAATATGGTCCTTAACAGCACGGGAAACACACACCACAATGTTCGAAAAATGGTCAATAGCCCATGCATACATTTTTGCAGCAATGCCGCGCATTTTATACATCTCACGAACATGCCACACATGCGGTTTTCTCATAAGAAAGGAAGCGCACGCACCAGAAAAAACTGTTGAGGTATTGGTATGCACGATATCAACAGCGTCTTTATGTATAATTCGGGAGATTCTAAATATGCCGCGTATGGTAGAGCAGAGAAACGGAAATATTCCTCCAATACTCATAGTGCTTTTTCTCACTACACCCATATTGAATACATAATAGGAAACACCCAATTTCTGCAACTGCTCTTCAAGTGGACCATGGTAAGGAATGCACACAAGAGGTTCAATGGCATCTTTATTTCTATAAGCTAAAAGCCGCAAAAGACTTCTGTCAGAGCCATATAAGTCCGCACTTGAATGAATATAGAGAATTTTCATATATTGTTATAATGGAAAAGAAACAGTCATGTAATAGTGCATCATTTTGTCTTTTTCAAAGAGGGCAGCAATGCCCGGATCGCATTGAAAACTGCATCTTCCGATATCCCCTGAAGACATATTTCATTTTTATCGCAGATACTTTTATAACACGGAGCGCACGACACCCCTGGAGCCTGCAGCTTGACACCCCGTCCATACACATCAATTTCCTGTGAACAGGTTGCACCGAAGAGTACGACAATCTTCTTCTTCAGGCCTATCGCAATATGCATCCCCAATGTATCTCCTGAAACAACGAGATCGCACATATCGACAATTGATATAAATTCGTCTAACGAATTACCCGATCCAGTATTAATAACCTGGTTAGAGTTTACTTCTTTTATTATAGCACCATTAAGTTTTTCTTCTCTCGGACCGCCTAAAAGCAAACACGTCGCATTGAACTGCCCTGTAAGTTTTTTTACAAGTAAACACCACGCATTAAATGTCCAACCTTTACCGGCAAAGATACCGCCACTGCCGGTATTGAGCCCAATTACAGAGCCTTGGAGCTCGCCAAAAGTCCTGGTTAAATTTGTTTCCTTTTTAACATCTAAAATATATTCATCTCCATGATACGTGTATCCACACATATCAAAGAGTATCTCCTGATATGTTTTTTTATTCTTATGAAATTTTAAGTCATTATCCAGCCCGAGCTCGAATGCATAATCTGATGCACTGTCGAGGGGACAACTTGTTCCCCACGAACTGAGGCCAAAACCTTTCTTTATTTTGCCTTTCAGTAAATTAGTTAAAGCAACAGCATAAGGAATTTTCTCAAAGTTAAAAATATAATCATATTCTTCTGCTTGCAAAAGTATCGTATTTTCAAAAGTATTAGAAAGAACTCTATCGATATAGGGATTATTCTTTAAAAGTGGCTGGGCGTTCAGGTCTGTGAGCCATGTTATTTGAGCGTTTGGGTAATTTTCTTTCAATGAATGTAAAATTGGTGTCGTGCGCAAAACATCACCAAGCGCGCCAATCTTAATAATGAGTATTTTTTTATTATACGCGCTATAGTGAGGACAATCTTTACACAGTCTCTTATGTAGACATGGTTTCTCACCAATAAAATATTTACAATCATACTTAATATCATTTACCTTCATGCATTCTATCCCTTCTTATCCTATCGATCATATCTTTAGAAACCATATCCCTTGGATATATATCTACTGCACGCTTAAATGCGCTCACTGCTTTAAAATATTCTTTTTGTTTATACAACAATAACCCTCTTACGCGATAGAAGTACCAGTTGTTCGGATCATCTAAAAGTGCTCGCTCGACTTCAGATATCGCACCTATATTATCATGCGCATCCTGCTTCAGTGAAGCTAATCGCACGCGTTTAAATCCATCGTATGGATTGAGCAGAAGCGCTTTATTGTACCACATAAGCGCTTTTTCCCGAAACAGTTCTCTTTCGTCTCTTGAAAAAATATATTTCTTATAATAAATATCCGCTATTTTACCTGCTAAAATAGGATTAGCAGTGTCAATATCGTACCCTCTATGGAAACAAGTAAGCGCCTTTGTCCACTCTAATGCTTTCGCATATTTATCGCCTTTAAAATAGTATTGTGATGAAGTAAGTATTCTTCCATTATTTATTATCATAAACACTATAACTCCAATAATGCCTACTATTACTAATTGCGATCTTATCTTTTTTAAATCATATGTTTTTGTTTTCTGGGGATAGGCTTCACTATACAATGACGATATTATTCCTCCAAACACCACCATAAGCATTGCATTTGCAAGAATAAGAAAATTAAAATCAACACACCCGTGCACTAACCCAACGACGATACCAGCCCCCAAACCCATAACAATCATGCACGGTTCATCTGTTACCAATGACGATCGGGACACAGCTAGGCATTGTTTAAAAATGAGCCAAATGAGTAATGCTATGATAATTAATCCAATAACTCCTGTTTCAGCCGCAATATGCAAATATGCATTATGAGCATATTGCACGACTCTGCAAATACTACTGTGTTTAAACTTCGCATATTTCCACCGATACGCACCCATACCATGTCCAATAAGTGGTGCATCTTTACACATAGTAATCGTATCGTGCATATTAACAATCCGCGCCTTATCACCTGCGGTCACTTTTTCCTGACCGCCCCTCGCACTAGAGAGATTAACCATGTACATGCTCATAAAAAATACCAATCCTAGAATAACTACCATGCCGCTGTGCGCATATTTTTTTCTTATTAGTAAGAATGCACAAAGACCGTACCCGATAAAAAAAGCTACATAACATCCTCGAGAAAAAGATAAGAGCATACCGACAAATACAACTGCAGCAATAATGCTCAGCGCTAGAGCTTTTATGTAATCTGCCCATCTATTCTGACCTGAGCTGACCATCTTCACCCTATAAAGCAAGTAGCAGAGTATTACAGGAAGAGACATAGCCAAATAATCACCATACAGGTTTGGCGAAATAAAGGTTCCGGATGCCCGAGCACGATATTCAAAAGGTTTTAAGATCATATATGTTTTATCAGGAAAAAAATAATACTGACAAATACCGTATAGCGCTAACATCAGACTGATCCCCATAATTACATATAAAAGCAATCGAACTTTCTCAGCTGACTTGATATAGTTATACGTAATAACGAATACAAGAATGAGTGTTGTTATCAGCAAAAACTGTTTGCGGGCATAGAAATATACATCTGAGGTAAAAAGATATGTTGCAATAAGCAAGATAATACAGATAAAGGGAATATAAAATGCTGATAGCTTATATTCAAGAACGTGTTTACGGAGACCTTGAATCAAGTAAACAAGGATGGCAATTAATGAAAGCGTATTAACAAGACAAATAGTCCAATAATTAACGCCGCCGAGCCATGCAACTGAAATAATAAGTATACTTGCTATAAATAGGTACATAATCATAATAGAGAACCGGGCACATTTTCACTGTGCTAGCCAATAAAAAAGGCCCCCCGATACATCGGGGGGCCTTATATTTTTTACAGAATCATATTCATTAGAATATAATGTTTACACCACTAAAGATACGATTTCTCGTATAACTAGCATTCTGTGCTTGGCCAACCGCTGGTGGATTTGCTCCTCCCCAGTTAAAATCACCAAACCCTTCATTCCAACCAAGCGGACTGAAATCAGAGTGTAAATCAACGTATCTGTACCCAAGCTCCAAAAACATCCACGGTTTTAACTGCTGAGTTATTAAGAAACCAAACTTTGTTACTGTTTCAGATGGTTCAAAAAAATCTGTACCTGTAGCACCACGGTCATTTGCTTCAACCATTCTATAGTTGATATAATATGCCCTTTCTTGCGATGCAAAAAGCAAGAAATAGGTCTTCGAAGTCAACTTATGTGACAGCGCGCCATATACGCCCTGAAGTTTTCTATCCATATAACTCGGCTGTTCAGAATCAACAGCTTTCAGCTTGTATCCTATCTTGATCTGAGTAGCTCTACTGAACAAATAGGTCATATCAACTTCACAGAAAGGCTCATTAGAGATCATCTTTCCTCTTTCAGTATCACCAGAAGGAATTGCAGCTTGACCTCTTTGAGTAACAGATGTAAGCCTAACGGTATTTTTTGGTTTTCTGTGTTCATATCCTAATCTACCATTAAGAATTACGCTAGTACCGATTCTATTCTTGATACCACCAGCAATAATAAATGAGGTGTTATCTTTTTCTATAGTATCATAATCCTGTATCTTATATCTCATATCAACCAAAAATACTGTTGATGGGATCAATCGATAATTCAAAACTGTCATAAATGTATGCTGAAGATAATTTAATGACGGTTTCACAATACCGGTTTCCTGCATAAAATCTAGCCGCTCAATATTATAGGTGAAATCAACCGATATTTTCTTGTTAAATCTATAATCTGCACCAAACGTACCTGCGTACAAACCATAGTCGGCATTCTCAGAAAGATTCGGTGTTGTAAATCTATACATCATAGCGTTACCAGCTGTATTTTCCAATCCAGGATAATTTACTGGATCACGTCGAATGAATGGCTGCTGCTTATATTGGAAAAACTGTTTTACACCGATAGTTAATCTGTCTGAAACATCATGTCTTAAGGTAAGATCAAGATCCTGATTATTGTCAGCTTTGTCGCCATGTCTTTGATTATACCCAATAAAGGTATACTGCCAGTTTGCACCAACATAACTTTTTTCAAAAGGTATCTTGAGGTTGATCTTAGGTGCTACGAGAGCTTCCCAGCTCTTCTGCTTAGGATTTGATGCAGTACAATTGTCATCGTACTGTATTCTTGTCCTGAATGAAGGGGTAAAGTAATGTGTCCATTGCTTTGACCCAGTTTCGCTTGTCGGAACTAGAAGATCATTTACAGCAAACGCAACATCACTGCATAAAACAGTAAGAAACAAACTAAAAGCTATCAATACAAATTTTCTCATCAAAGCACCCCCCTCTTCATTAATGTTAATAGCCCACAGATGTATCAATTGGACTAAGCGATGTTTGGAAATTATCAGATACGGTACTACCAAATTTTAAAGCGTCAAACGAACTGACAACAGTTGGGAACGATAAACCGTGCTCAACATTAAAAATACCCTTCGTCATGTCAACGCCTTCACTTCTTAATACATCAACATAGCATAGCGTATCTAAAGTATCTTCTACTTCGCCTTGCAATCCAAGAGACTGGACCATAACAACTGCAAGATCATCTCTTGTAACAGCTTCGTCAACCTGCCAGCCATCAAGCGGTGCGATACCGACAACGGTAAGCAAATTAAAATAATCATCTATACTCACTGCAGCAGGCAAACGATCTTCGAGACCGAGTACGCGTGCAATCATCTTTGCCAAATTGTTCTGTGTAAATTCTTCATCAGAAGGTTCAATTTCTCGAACGATGGTTGGTTCTGCAGCCGGCTCATTTGCAACTATTTCAACATCACCGCACGGATCATATGAAACTTCTTCTTCTCCGATATACAGTGTGCCGCTCACATCTTCTTTACCGCCATAGCCGCCAGCATACGTATTATAAACCCCAATAACACTCACGAAGACAAATGAAATAACTAACGAGAGGTACATTATACTAAAGAATCTTCCACCCTTCATTAAATCCCCCTTTCGAATTTTTATAAGTATCTTATATACACATATAGATTACGTGTTTGTAACATGATATTAAATATACTCTTTTTGTCAATATTTTTTTAAACAATTATTTCTTATTCGCAATCCAGCTCATCATGCTACGTAACTTTCCGCCAACTTTTTCAATGAGATGCTCACTGTCTTTCTTCAAGAGCGCGTTATATTGTGGGCGATTAGCCATGTTCTCGAGGATCCATTCGCGCGCAAAGGAACCATCCTGCACTTCACCTAAAATCTTTTTCATTTCACGACGTGCTGCCTGCGGAATGACTCTTGGACCACGCGTTACATCACCATATTTTGCAGTGTCACTTATTGACGCGCGCATTCCATAAATACCTTTTTCATACATTAAATCAACTATGAGCTTCAGCTCATGCATACATTCAAAATACGCAATCTCAGGTTGATATCCTGCTTCAACCAATGTGTCAAAACCCGCTCTCACGAGTTCTGTTGCGCCACCACACAAAACAGCCTGCTCACCAAAAAGATCCGTTTCGGTTTCTTCTTTAAAGGTTGTTTCAAGAACACCGGCTTTTGTCCCCCCGATACCTTTTGCATATGCCAAAGCAAGTTCCTTAGCTTTTCCTGAAGCATTTTGATAGACAGCAATAAGACAAGGCACACCACCGCCTTCTTCATACACTCTTCTTACCAAATGTCCCGGACCTTTTGGAGCAACCATAAAGACATCAACATCTTTCGGCGGCATGATCTGCCCGTAATGAATGTTAAATCCATGAGAAAAAACCAATGCTTTTCCTGCGGTAAGGTTTTTAGCAATAACACCTTTATAAATTTTTGCCTGAACATCATCTTGAGCCAAGAGCTGTATGATATCGGCTTTTCTGCTTACTTCATCAGCGTCCATCGGTTCAAATCCATCGGCCTTTGCTTTCTCATAATTTTCTGTGCCGGGCAAATCTGACACAATCACATTTACTTTACTGTCCCTCAAGTTCTGTGCTTGCGCATGTCCCTGGCTTCCATAGCCAATAATCGCGATTGTTTTACCGTCTAATAATTTCAGATCAGCATCTTTATCATAATACATTGTAGCCATAATTCCTCCGTTTAGTTCGTAGTTTGGAGTTAGGAGCTCGGAGTATATTTGTCTACATACTCTAATTTCCCAACCCCTGACTGTATTGTTTCCTATCTCTAGTTCGGAGATTGGAGTCTGGAATGTACTTTTCTCCGAACTCCTAACTCCATACTCCGAATTATATTATTTTCTCGCTATTGCTATTTTACCGGTTCTCACCATCTCTTTAATGCCAAAACTGCTCAAGAGCTCTACAATAGCTTCTATCTTTGATTCTATGCCAGTTACTTCAATAGTAATGACATGCGGCCCCACATCAACTATCTTCGCCTTATAAATATCAACAATTTGAATAATCTCAGACCTTGTTTTTTCACTCGCATTTATTTTTATAAGAACGAGTTCTGTTTCAATAAAATCAACACTCGTAAAATCCTGCACCTTTATAACATCAATAAGCTTATTCAATTGTTTATTTACCTGCTCAAGAACTTTGTCATCACCACGGACAACAATAGTCATACGTGATGTAGAAGGATCTTGCGTTTCCCCAACAGTAAGACTATCAATATTAAAACCACGACCACTGAAAAGTCCCACCGCCGCAGCAAGCACTCCTGATTTATTTTCAACCAATACAGATATTGTATGTCTCATTATTCTACTCCTTTATGCCAATCCCCCTATCATTTCGGCAAGTGATACCCCTGCCGGAACCATAGGGAATACATTTTCTTCTCGTTCAATTGTAAAATCCATAAACACTGGTTTTTTAATCTCAAACGCTTTTTTCAAGGTTGGTATAACATCTTTTTTCTTATCAACCCGCATACCGACCGCGCCAAACGCTTCAGCAACTTTCACAAAGTCAGGAACAAACGGCGGACAGTCCCTATTATTCGCATCACATATCTTTGGACACTTTAAAGTACGATTTGAACACGTGGCTGAATAGTTCTTATCATAAAAGAGCTCCTGCCATTGCCGTACCATGCCAAGATAACGGTTATTTAAAATAACGACCTTTACCGGCAAATCATTAATAACAGCAGTGGTAAGCTCCTGTATATTCATCTGTATACTTCCGTCACCTGCTATATCAATAACCAGTTTATCTGGATGAGCAATCTGAGCTCCTATTGCGGCAGGAAAACCATACCCCATTGTCCCTAGACCGCCAGATGAAATAAATGTGCGTGGTTTTGTATACTTATAAAACTGTGTCGCCCACATTTGGTTCTGCCCAACTTCAGTCGTTATAATGGCATCACCCTTGGTGAGCTCCCAGATCTGTTCAATAACATACTGCGGCCTCACCAGATCATCATCCACATAACTCAAAGGATACTGGCTCTTCCACTGGGCTATTTGTTTAAGCCAACTTTCAGAATCAGCTTTCTTTACAATTTTATTCAGTGATTGCAACACCCTCTTCACATCACCAACAACGGGAATATCAACTCTTACATTCTTACTAATCGACGAAGGGTCAATATCAACATGCACAATCTTTGCATGTGGTGCAAATTCATCTATCTTGCCGGTAACCCGATCATCAAAACGTGCACCTATAGCAAGTATGAGATCAGCTTCCATAACAGCGTAATTTGCGTATCTCGTTCCATGCATGCCAAGCATCTTTAGAGAAAGCTCATGTGTATCAGGAAACCCGCCTAATCCCATTAACGTCGTGGTAACAGGAATCTGCGCTTTTGTCACAAGGTCAAACAGTTCAGCTGCCGCATTAGACGAAATAACACCACCGCCGGCATATATCACCGGTTTTTTTGATTTCGCAATTATTTCAGCAACCTTTTCAATCTGTTTACTATGCCCCTCAAATGTTGGTTTATACCCCCTAATATCAACTTCTTTAGGATACGGGTTCTTTGTCTTTGCTTTCTGAACATCCTTAGGGATATCAATTAATACCGGTCCAGGTTTTCCTGTCGACGCAATATAAAAAGCTTCCTTAATAATCCTGGGCAATTCATCAATATCCTTAACAAGATATGTATGTTTTGTTATCGGACGACATATCCCGGTAATATCAACTTCCTGAAACGCATCGTTACCAATCATAGAGCTTGGAACCTGTCCGGTAATAGCAACCATTGGTATACCATCCATGTTCGCGGTCGCAATACCGGTAACCAAATTGGTTGCACCCGGTCCGGATGTTGCTAAACAAACACCAACTTTACCAGTCGAACGGGCATATCCATCTGCCGCGTGTGCTGCAGCCTGTTCGTGGCGCACCAGTACAAATTCAAACGGTGCCTTATTCATCAAATCAAATATATCTATAACTGTCCCGCCAGGATAGCCAAAAACAACTTCGACATTCTCCTGAGCAAGGGAATCTATAACAATTTCTGCTCCTGTTCTCATAAAATAATCCCTTCTTGTGTACAGCGTTTAGCGGATAGTATTTTATTTTTTCTATACGCTATGCGCTACTCGCTAGCTATTTACACACCGCACCAGTACTTGCAGATGTCACTACTTTTTGATATCTACCCAAATAGCCATCTTTAATTTTTGGTGCAGGTTTTTTCCATTTTTTCATTCTGTTTTTCATCTCTGCAGCACTTACTTTAAGCTGCAAACTCCTCTTATGAATGTCAATCTCTATTATATCGCCGTTTTTCACTAGCGCTATCGGCCCCCCGGACGCGGCCTCAGGAGAAATGTGTCCAATACACGGTCCCTGGGTTCCACCGGAAAAACGTCCATCAGTTATGAGGGCAACACTGTTCTGAAGACCCATACCTACGATAGCGGCTGTCGGAGAGAGCATTTCTCTCATACCCGGACCGCCCTTAGGGCCTTCATACCGGATAACGACAACCATTCCTCCTTTAATTGCACCTTTTAATATTGCTTCCATAGCTTTTTCTTCCGAATCAAATACTTTTGCCTTACCTTTAAAACACATTACATCTTCAGATACTGCGGTTTGCTTTACAACAGCACCGTCCGGTGCAATATTCCCTCTCAAAACCGCAATACCGCCTTCTTTATGGTACGGGTCTTTAAGTGACCTAATAACATCCTTATCAGAGACTCTTCCCGCCTGCGCTAACTTTTTAATGCTGACTCCGTCTACTGTAGGATTATCTTTTAGCTTACTTTTTAATACGTTCAGTACCGCAGGAATCCCTCCCGAGAATTCTAAATCTTCAATAAAATATTTCCCTCCTGGAAGTAAACTCGTAATATGCGGGGTCACTTTGCTAATGTTATCAAAAAGCTCTAACGGCAACTTTATTCCCACTTCATGAGCAATAGCAGGTATATGGAGCACAGTATTTGTCGAACCGCCAAGTGCCATGTCAACACGAATCGCATTCTCAAAAGCATTACGCGTCATAATTTTTCGTGAATTCATACCTTTTTTAACCAGTTCAACTACTCTTTTGCCGCTCGCAAATGCATACCGGACTTTTTTTGCCCCTACCGCAAGTGCGGTCGCACTGCCTGAAAGAGACATTCCAAGCGCTTCGGTGACACATGCCATGGTGTTTGCTGTATACATTCCCTGACATGAACCGGCACCCGGGCACGCATTTTCTTCCAAACATTGTAACTCACGATTACTAATTTCTCCGCGTTTATACCTACCTATCGCTTCAAAGGTATCGGCAACCAAAGAAAGTCTTTTTGTGTTGTGCCGTCCTGAAAGCATCGGCCCGGCAGTTACCACTATGCCGGGTATATTTAAACGCCCAAGCGCCATTAACATCCCCGGAGTAATTTTATCACAGTTGGTAAGTAAGACAATCCCATCAAACGCATGCGCCTGAACAACAGTCTCCACCATATCAGCGATAAGCTCTCGTGATGGTAACGAATAATGCATTCCCAGGTGCCCCATAGCAATACCGTCACAGATGCCAGGAATACCAAACAAAAATGGTTTACCTCCGCCAGCATGAACACCATTATCAATTGCCCTCTCAAGCGCTTTCATGTGGACATGCCCGGGAATAATGTCTGTAAAACTTGTCGCAACACCAATAAATGGCTTATTAAAATCTTCGCGTGATACACCCGTCGCATATAGAAGCGCGCGATTAGGCATTCTTTCCAATCCTTTTTTTACACGGTCACTTCTCACAATTCCTCCCTAAATACGTTCGTGGTTCATAGTTCATCGATAATAGATAAAACAACCATTAATCATCATTAAATGTTTTTTCGCACCAAAAAGACCAATAACCATATTTCCACACAAAAAATGCAAGGGTAACAGGATAGCAATAACTGTTAAAACCGTCAAAACAAAAATTTAGGAAGATTCATTGATATCACAAACGAGTATATAGTAAACATGGACAGAGACGGGTAAAATATCAGGATATTTTTCTACTTACTTGTTTCAATTATTTCTTTAGGTTCATAGGTATACTTAAAGAGTTTTCCCCGCAAAATTCGTGCGATACTTTTTTTGGGGTTTCCTTTCCCGTAACACATCGACACCACTTCTAAGAATTCTTTTCTTTTAGTTTTGTCCACTGACATAATTATTTTCCCCGCATCAAACTGTACTCCACTCAAAAAGCATACCGATCGAAGAAAATCAACAAATGTAAGGCCTTGCAAACCATGTCGCTTAATAAAATATTTATAGCCCCTTTCATATCTGTGAATAACTTCCGGCTTATTATTCTCACGAGTGTCTCCATGTGAAATATATTTTTCAAGTTCTGCAATATCAGCCATATCAAGCAGTTTTTTATACATTCTTAGGTCTTTACGCGACACACCACTGTCTTGGACATATTCCCTGGCAATATCAACAAATCCTGCAACATCTTTATCGTTCCCGGCAATTGTGCGCAGAAGAGAAAAAGATGGATCAAAACGAGGATCGATAAACAACTGAAAATAAAACGGGAACAGTTTTCTCATTTTGTGTGGTATAACACCAGCGTCCGTCACCGTAATATCCTCGTACGGAATAGATGCACCCTCAAAATAATCCACTATTGCTTTGCGCCACAAGAAAGAATCTTTTATATGCCCGTCTCGATGTCCTCCTTTTAATTCAGAAAGTGTAACATTTTTCATATTCTTTATAAGAGGGATAAATTCATTTTTGAACTGGCTTGATGAATACAGTAGATCATTCTTTTCCATGATAATAAGGCATGGTTTTTTTATATCCCTTACTACTTCTGCCGTTTGTGGAAATACTTCACTATCTACTACCGGTGCATTCTTAAAATACGCACTATTCGCTTTTAAAAGCGCACGAAAATACTTCATTATAACCCCTTTATATTTCTCTTGATCTAATCCAAGCCGCAAATCATCAAATCCTCTCAAGAATCCTTTTTCAAAATCAAGTGGAAGCGATTGAACAATAAGATGGGTATAAGGACTCTCCTCATCACGCGATCCATAGAGCGCATTGATACCGCCCAATGAAACACCATAGAAAATAAGATATCGCAGATCAACACCATAACGCTCTCTACGTGACACTATAAAACGGCCGACCGCATCAACATCCGGTCCTCCCGTATGATGCAGGCCGCAAAACATACCCTCTGACTGGCCGTGATGTCTCTTATCAATCGCCAGCACATTACAGCCAAGCGTGTTAAGATACTGCACGTGTATTCTAAGCGTACGAATACTCATCAACCACGAAGGCTGAATAACTACGGTAGGGTTATATGTTCTTACTTTGTTTGGACTTCTAAAATACCTTCCTCTTAAAACTGTGCCATCATCAGCACGTATTTCAACAATTTCTGCTTTATTAAAATAATTGCCTATTTTAAGATGTATGGGGCATAAACATAAAAAGGCTGTTATCAGTGATATTTTTTCACGTATCGCACCTTTTAGAATCACATTCTCTAGTTCTGCATTCTGTACAACACGCATTGCATCAGGATTATTGTCAAGGTACTCAATAAAGATTGCAACTGCCTTGTCGTATTCTTTCTTTTTTATGCTCGAGATCACTGAACGAATAGTCTGCATACCTTCTTTTGTCAGAGGGATATAGGAGCCATTTGCATGCGACTGGTCCGAATCGGAGAAGAGTGACTGTGGAGAAAGGGCTTGCTGCTCTAAAGAGCTTGCAGACACACCCACGCTAAAGAGGTGAGAGAAAATACTCACCCACGCAACAAGTCTTAACAATACACACCATGTGCGCTTATGCATAGTACAGCACCTCTATGTTAACTAAGCAACATTGTACCACGCTTTTAGGGTAATGTCAAGGTAGTGAGACTGCAAAAGTCACAGGCGAAGCACTGTGAATTTTGCTAAGTCGAACTATACCCCCCCGTTTTACGATTTTGGAGGATTTATCCGAGAAAATCTGGGGGGTATAATGTTGAGTGCCAGCTCTGAAATCGCTTAGCGGTTTCAGATAGAAAACAACTATTCCACAATCTACACGGAGAGCTCGGTAAATCCCCCACCGCCGCGATGGTATCCTACTGGATTTACTTTTTTATCTTCCATTGGGATAGTTTTTCCATGAATTTATAATCTGTAAGATCATAATGGAGAGGGGTGATAGAAACATAATTCTTTTTAGTGACCGCAAGATCGCTTTCATCAGTGTCTTCAACCTCAACGAGCTCTCCCGAAAGCCAAAAATAGGTTCTTTCGCTAGGATCAGTACGTTTATGCAATACTTCTGCAACACGGGAATTGCCCTGTTTGGTAATTTTAACGCCTTTTATTTCGGCTTCGGGCACCGTTGGCACATTAACATTGAGCAAGGTTCCTGAGGGCAAACCATTCTGATGGGTGGTTATTGCCAGTTTTTTGGCAAATTTAGCGGCATAACTAAAATCATCAGCTTCGTGAGAGGTGAGTGATACAGCAATTGAGGGAACACCGATAATGGTTCCTTCAACAGCGGCAGAAACCGTCCCGGAATATATGACCGATAATCCAACATTCGGTCCCTGATTAATTCCTGAGACTACAATATCCGGCATTGAATCCATTAACACTCTTAAGGCAATTTTTACACAATCCGCCGGAGTGCCACTTACCGCATAGCCGGAAAAACCCTCTTCCCTTTCAACTTTTTTTACCCGTAGAGGTGATGAAAGCGTAATGCCATGACCCGTTGCACTCTGTTCGGTTAGCGGGGCAACAATGACCACCTTGCCTAACGATTTAAGTTCTTTATACAAAGCAAAAAGTCCGTCAGCATAAATACCATCATCATTTGTAAGAAGAATTTTCATATATTATATCCTCCATGTAAATTTCAAGAAACAAATACCAATTTCCAAATAAACTTTAAGCTATAAGCTGTAAGCTTTAAGTTGTAAGAAAAACCTACAAATTCGAAATACTAATGTTTAGAAAAAAAATACTGTTGATATCTGCAAAATCCTTTAAAGCAACACTCACCAAAAACCGCATAACACACAACGCGTTATCGCAAACCGCTATTGAGCCTCTTACGCTCATTCTCTGCTTCGATCAATCGTTCCCAAAACAGCTCTTTATCCGAAGTGCTGCTTGCATATGCGGTAATATATTTATCAATAACGCTCATAAGACTTTTATCGCCTTCAAATTTGAGTTTTAAAAGCATCGGATACGCCTGCATCAGTTTTCTCCGAGCAATTTCCTTCGTACAGCACGGTTTACAAGACCTCAGACCTGTCATATAGAGATTCTCTTCTTTTACAACACCGCCGATGGATACTTTAACCGCTAACGCATCGTTAAGCAGTTCTAACGTATCTTGAAACCCCATTCTTGGAAAATTTAATGAGATCCTTTCCGGTTTACGTAAAGTATTTGTAAGACGCTTACGGAGAGCTTCATCATACTTAAAATCTCCATAATACATATCTTCAAAGACACATTTCCACCCTTCGTTTTCATTCAATGATGCAACAAAGAGTTTAAACCGTTCTTTTCCTCTCTGGAGATGTAATAGATAATCAACAAGAAAAGCTGTTTGACACCCCAAGAGTTCGGTTTGTTCACTCGTGTATCTACCGGAACCGGTTCCGTACAATTGCTCAAGCTGCATGGGTTTACCTTTCATAAAACCGCCCCGGGTAACATTTTCATAAACATCTGCGGTTTTTGGATCAAGGTAAAATACAATACCCCGGACAAGCCACTGAGGAACATGTTTTTGGTTTACACTTTGCGTACTGGCCTGACCAATCCCAGATTCTGTAATAAGTATATGTCTTATAACTTCAGGAACAATCCCTTCCCAAAAATAGTTCCCCGTAAGTGGAATGTCTACAGAACGGACTAACGTGCCTTCGCTAAGCTTTAATTTTGTTTTTTTCTCATTTATACTGTTACTAATATGTATTTCAAGCGGTACGTGCCAGTTCTGTTTCCATCCAAAACTGTTAAAAAATTTTTCTCTCACTGTTTCCAGCTCTGATGCCACGACACTTGCCAATTCCTGATCCGGTGCCTGGACAACAAAGTTTTTATTGTAACTTTTTACCGTAACCATATCGGTTGCGGCATACACACTAAATATGGCACATACATAAAATGCAATTAACCCTATAAAAATCTTATATTTCATATATCCTCTTAGAAGCAACGTTCCTTCTACTTTTCTTATCGATCATTTGAATCCAGCATAATTGTTACCGGACCATTATTCTCTAATGACACTACCATAGATGCTGCAAACTCACCTGATAGAATTGTCTGACAATATTCTTTTATCCGCTCAATGAATAATTCATAATACTTTCTAGCTTTTTCCGGCTCAGCAGAAGAATCGAATCCCGGGCGACGGCCTTTTGAACAATCAGCATACAGCGTAAATTGTGACACGACCAAAATCTGCGCCCTGGCATCAACACATGAGATATTCATCTTACCATCCGCATCATCAAATATTCTCATATGCGGAATTTTTTTAACAAGCCATTCTATATCTGCTTCTGTATCAGTTTTAGAAACTCCCAAGAATATGAGCAACCCTGAATCAATAGCGGCTATTTCTTTTTTCGCTACTGTTACAGCTGCTTTGTTAACCCGTTGAATAAGCGCTCTCATAACCCCGTTGTTCGTATCTAGTATTTCGTGTATCGCTTAAAGATAAAATACGAGAGATTTATAAAAATCCCTCGCTATTATTAAAAACTAGTCATCTCGCAAACCGCAAAGCACTTACCGAAAACCGCATTATTACTTTTTATCACAGTCTTTATTACAGCCGCCTTTATTGGGGCAGGATGGAGTTTCACTTTTTTTTGGACTTCGGTAATCCGTAGCATAAAAACCGGAACCTTTAAACACTATACCGGAACCTTTTCCAATGAGACGCTTCACCTTCTGATCGCATTCGGGACAACGCTCAAGTGGCGCGGCAGTAATACTCTGGAATTCTTCAAACAAAAACCCGCATTTAGTGCATTCATATTCATACGTTGGCATACTTCTTTAGCTCCTTCTACTGCATTTTAGAAAAATGGCGGAAATATCTTTTTATTTTCTTTCTTTGTGTCGCTTTTAACCTGATTAACTGGTTGTTTCTGTTCTTCTATTTTTTCTACCTTCTCTTCTTTCTTTTTTTTGCGATCCTTAAAATATTTGTCTGTAGTCTCTTTCCAGAACAACCGCCACGGCTCACGCTTCACAACTTCGGTAAATTGATTTGCATTCTTTATTGTCGAACTGATATCCGTTTGATTATCAGCAATAATCTCATCAACACGTTTAACAACATCTCGCAGATCAGCCATTATCTCACGAGCCTTCACTTTAATATCTGTAGACATCTCTTCTATATTATCAACTGAGTTTTTTATCCCATCCTTGTTCTCGAGAACAACCTGATCAACGTTCTTGGTGAAATTCTGAAACTTTACGATAAGATCAGATGTATCATTCAGGACTTTCTGCACTTTACCGCTCTGTTCAATCTGTACGACGATCTTTTTAATTTTAGCAAACGACACCTTCGCATCTGCTACCATCGATCGCGCTTCTACAAATATTTCTCTTAACTCTTTACCGAGCTGTTCAATATTAAGCTCGTTTAAGACATTGTTTATTCTTTCTATGAGCATTACCATATCTGTCGGATCAATACCGCGCATCGTGGCATTATTTTTGAGCGTGGCAGAACTTGCAGAACCCGGAGTAATACTAACGAATTTCTCCCCAACAAACCCCGAACTTGTTATCGTCACTTTAGAGTCATTCTTAAGCGGTACATATTTTTTGACGCTTATTCCGAGATCAACAACGGTTTTTTTGCCGTTTTGGATCTTTATCCATTCTACTTTACCAACATTCACTCCGGCATATTGTACCGGAGCATTTACCATAAGACCGCTTAAATTGGTAAATGATACCGTGTAATAGTAGTGTTCTGATTTCGCTTTAAAATTAGTCACATTAAAAAGCAGAAAACAGAGAATAAGAAAACTCACAACAACTAAAGCACCCGCTTTAATTTCTTGCCTGTAATATTCCATAGCGATTATCCTTTGTGATAGTTTATCTATTTATTTTTGTAACGCAACAGTATTTTAGCCCATTAGGCTGTTTAAATAATCCGCACTCGATCTCTTAAGCGGTATTGGGCCATCTGCCCCACCGGTTATAAACTGCTGTACGATAGGGTTTTTCGAGTTCTTTATTTCATCAGGTGTACCTACTTCTATGACTTTACCTTCATACAACATTGCCATTCTATCTGCAATTCTAAATGCGCTTTTCATTTCATGTGTTACCACAACAGATGTCATGCCAAGTTTTTTCGAAAGATCAAGTATGAGTGTATCAATAACACCGGCAGTGATCGGATCTAATCCCGCGCCCGGTTCATCATAAAATACGATCTTTGGATCAAGCGCTATTGCTCTTGCCAACCCCACTCTTTTTTTCATACCACCACTTATCTGGGACGGTTTTAGATCTTCAAATCCTGTAAGTCCTACAAGCTCCAGCTTGATCTTTACTATTATACTAATAATATCTTCATTCAAATTTGAGTGTTCGCGTAAAGGAAGTGCAACATTTTCACCAACGGTAAGAGAATTTAAAAGCGCACCGCTTTGGAAAAGTATCCCGAACTGTTTTCTTATTTCATCAAGTTGACTTTCCCTCATCCCAACAATATTCTTCCCATCAAACAGCACTTCACCTTGATCTGGAGTGTAATATCCTACCAAAATACGAAGGAGCGTACTTTTACCGCAACCACTACCTCCCATGATAACCATAATCTCGCCTGTCTTTATCTCTAGATCAATGTCAGAGAGAACAGGTCGATCATCAAATTTTTTCATCAAATTTTTTATTGTTATCATCTTCTCTACCCAATGTATTTCAAACTATTATTCATGCACCTTGTTTTCAATCTAGAAATCTACTAGATTTCTTTGCTCGCATTAATTGTGCTCATCCCCCCTAGATTTCTTGGGCTCCGCCCCAGAAATCGTGAAGCAGGGGGGATAGTTCGACTATGTACAATTCACTTGCCCTTCGGGGAGTGACTTGTACAGTCTCACTAAATAAACACAAAATAAAATAATGCGGTAAAAAAGCAATCCGCAGCAACAACGGTTATGAGTGAACACACCACCGATACCGTCGTATATTTTCCAACCCCTTCAGCTCCACCCTCAACAATAAACCCATAGTAACAGCCGACCATGCAGATAATGATCGCAAATGCAACGCTCTTAACCATTCCGGTAACAATATCTTTAAGCTGTAAAGCCATAAGTGACTTATCGATATAATACGCTGATTCAATGCCAAGCTGAAATTTTCCAATAACAAATCCGCCTATCATACCCATCACATCGGATATAACCACCAGACACGGCACCATAATGATCATTGCTAAAAGTCGTGGAGAGATGAGATAACGTACAGGATTGATCGCCGAAGTTTCAAGCGCCATGATTTCTTCAGATACCTTCATAGTACCAAGCTCAGCGGTAAATGACGCTCCCACACGGCCGGAAATAACAATAGCGGTCATCAAAGGACCGAGCTCGCGTGTAAACGCTATAGCGGTAAAACTTGATATTAAGCTTTCACTGCCGAACTGGCGCAGCTGATATGCTAGAAGCATCGCCATGGTAAGACCAACAAAGAATGATATAACGATCACAATAACCAGAGAATGAACCCCTGTATCAATCATTTGAGTGACTATATGACTGCGCTTAACAGGTTTTTTTCTGAATGGCCCAAAAATAATCCAATAGAATGATTCTACGGTAAGCTGGGTAATGCTGGTAACATGCCTTAAGAAACTAATAATCTTTCGGCCAAAAAAACCAAGTAATCCCGTAAAGATGTTTTTCACAAAAATATCCCTTTGTTACTACGTTCGCTTTGCGTGATAAAAAAACATGATTATTTATTCTTTGGTTAGCTCTAGACTATATCATTACTTAGACATGAATCATATAAAAACTTATGATCTTTTACTGAAGAGGTCTGCTATATCTTTATATATAGCAAAAACAGATTCGAGACGTGCTATCTCAAATACATGCTTCACAGACTCTGATAGTCCCACTAACGCAATCTCTCCATCTACTTTTTTCAGTTTCTGCATCGCTTCAATAAGTGTCGCAACACCCGAACTGTCAATATAACTGACTTTAGATAAATCAACTACGATTTTAACCTTTTTGGTCTTAGCCTGAGACAACAATTCTTTTCTGATGTCAGGAGACGAATACAGATCTATCTGTCCGTCAACAGTAACTATATTCCATCCATTTTCTTCTCGCACATTCAATGTAATCATTATTTCACCTTGCCAGATATTGTACCATTCTAAAAATCAATGTACATAAAAAAATAACCACACATTGTTCAATCTGATTTCTTTTTATTTTTTACAGCTAACGGCTTCTCTTTTTTCTCTGTATATTTCACCAGTTTGAGCTCTGTTCCCACATCAGGAGTAACATCATACTCTACCTCATCCATAAACTTCTTTATAAAGTGTACTCCTAGTCCTCCTGGCCGCACATCTTTCAGTTTTCTTGATTTTATTTTCTTAACATCAACCTTGTCGCCAAAATCTTTAATAACAATCTCTAATCTGTCCGTATAGACATTGAGTTTGATTATTACTTTTTGAGAATAATTATTCTTATAGCTGTATTTAATAATATTAGTAAACGCCTCTTCTACTGCAAGCGCAATACAGGTAATAACTTTTTCTTCAAAATGCATGGTGTATGCAATCTGAAATATCGCCGCACGTGTCACGCACAAGTATTGAGGATGGCTCGGTACGGTAAGTTCAATTGTCCCAGTCGGTTTTTTCATACTTTTCCTGCCTTAAGCGCTATAAGCGTAATATCATCATGCTGAATGGCATGTTGAGAGTAATTCATTATATCACGCAAGATAGTATTTACCATCTTTTTTGCAGTACCGTCAGTTTGCTTAAATTTACTCATAAGCCTTTCAATACTGTATTCATTTTTCAGCCTGTTTCGCGCCTCAATAACACCATCGGTATACAAGAGCAGTTTCTCTCCGGGTAGTATTGATTGTACTGTATAATTATAAGTCATATCCTCTAATACCCCTACCGGAGGATGATGTGAATTACTTTTTATTTCCGTAACCGTATTTGCGCTATCCATATACAGCGGATCGTGATGGCCCGCATTCACAAAGGTGAAATTTTTCCCGGAAATATCATATATCCCGAGTAACACTGTTGCGAACATACCCATTGTGCTTTCACGGTGTAGACGGCTGTTCAGTTCGCAAAGAATAACCGCCGGATCTTCTTCTGAGGCAATCAGCGATCTGAAATCAGTTATTATTTTTATCATGTAGAGCGCAGCAGGTATTCCTTTTCCTGATACATCACCGATAAAGATTGCGAGGCGATTCTTGTCCAATTTCACAAAATCATAAAAATCACCACCGATCTCTCGTGCAGTAATGTTTTTTGCGAAGACACCGCCACCGCGTATTGCAGGAAAACTGTTCAATAAAAAGTTTTCCTGTATTTGTTTTGCAATGGTCAGTTCTTGTTCCATACGCTGTGTTTCTATGAGACTTTTAACCATGCGGGCATTTTCTATTGCTACTGCTGCACTATCAGAAAAAGCGATCAGAAGTTTTTTATCATTTTCATCAAACCCATCCTTACCCTTAGGATTAAGAACTTGTATAATACCGATCACTTTATTTTTTACCAACAAGGGCACACATACCATTGACCGGGTCACAAACCCAGTTTTCTTATCAGCTTTCGAGAAAAAGCGGGGATCCTTTGTCACATCAGGGATGAGTACCGGCTCATTATTCTCGGCAACCCATCCGGCAATACCTTGTCCCATCTTCAGACGGAAGAGCTCCTTAACCTGTGCTCCTTTCTCACCACGGCTTATCTCAAAGACTAGTTCATTGGTAGACTCATCAATAAGCATGAGTGAACTCGCTTCAGCACTCATAACTTCTTCTGAGATACCCATAATGTTTTGGAGGAGCTCCGAAAGGTCGAGCGTAGAATTAAGCATAGCATTAATTCTGATAAGACAGGAAAGATCAGAAACCTGATCTTTGAGTTCCTTTACTTCGTTATTTTGGGATAGTGTCTGACTAGTCATAAACGTATACAGTATACACAAAAGAGGAATAAACGGTTATATTTTTTTTGCTGCTGAAGGGGTAATATACAGTATCATTTTCTGCTGATCTCCGGTAAGAGATCCTTCCACTTCGATAACTGCAATAGCGCCTTTAGAAAACGGCATTTCAGCGGAAACATTTCCAAGAAGCAATTTCGACATGAGGTCCCCCATAAAAGGCTGATGACCAACAAGTGCAATGCACTCTTTCTCAGAAAAAGCATCATCAAGTTTCTTTAAAAGCCGATCGATTCTGCCCGAAGGAACCAGATCATCTTCTGTTTCAATAATTTCTCTCGATACATCAAGCATATAGGTAAGTGAGTGTGCTGTCTCCTGAGCCCTAACATACGGGCTTACCAATATGCTATCCGGTTGAAACCCGCAACTCTTAATCACTCGTGCGGTAGACTTTATCTCATCAAATCCGGTCAGTGTGAGCGTCCGGTCATTATCAGTCATTCCCGGTTTCGTATTTTCACTATCACCATGACGAATTAATAGTAAATACATATTACCTCCTAAATCTATATTTATAACTACTAAAAAATACTACTTTGGTAATATCAGGAAAAGAAACGAGATGCTGACACTCTATAGGCATTCTTCTTTTCCATTTTACAGACCCCATCCTCCCGACATATTTGAAGAAACGGGATATTTCCTAACACGGTTTGTGTTCGATAATGGTGAGGAGAAATGAACCCATCAGAATATTTTGTTTCAATAAGAAGCCATGGATCATTATTTTTTAAAATAAGAAAGTCTGTTTCCTGTTTTTGTTTGTTTCTAATATAATACAATGAGTATCGATCACCGGACATATCCATCCACAAGTGCAAGCGTGTCATAATTTCAACAGCAACATAATTCTCAAATCTTCTCCCCGGGTCTCTAATAAGTGCCCAATTATAAAGATAACATTTAGGTGCTTTTAACAATGATCGTTTAATATTCTTCGAATATGGTGATATTTTGAATGCAAGATAAAAATCTTCTAACCGTTTAATATAGTTTTTAATTGTTGGATTGCTCAGTTCAAGATGTGATGCCAATGAAGATTCTGACAACGGACTACCTACCATCTCCGGCAACAAGTTATACAAATCGTACAGGTGCTCATTATCGATAATCCTCGTAAGCGCCCTGATATCTTCAGTTATGACTGTATTAGTGTACTCTTGTGACCACTTTGCATAAAACACCCTTGACTGTTTTAAGAAAGGTTCAGGAAAGCCACTATACTCTAGCAGGTCAGATAATTCATTCCTTGTTCTGACTTTTTTATCAATTTTTCTCAGAATAAGATCTATTCCAGACTCGGGAATAGAATGTGATATATCCTTGGGGCTAACAAGTTCTTCTAATAACAATGGAAAGAGATGGAAAGTAAAATATCTTCCAGATAAACTATCCCCAGCTCTTTTAAACAGATCAAGTTTTGCCGAACCAGTCACGATGAATTTATAATGATCTGATACACTATCAAAAATTGCCTTTAAGGCATTTTTCCATTTAGGAATCTTATGAATCTCATCAAAACAAACCCATTGTTTGTTTTTTGTAGGAGGGCTATCTTCTGTAAAGAATAGCTGATTACCTTTATATCTATCACGAACGGACCTAAGATCCCACAAATAGTAAAGCGCTTGCGAATGTTCCCTTTTAAGCTTTAACTTTGACAAAGTAGTTTTACCAGATTGGCGAGGACCAGTGATAAACCTCATTTGTCTTCCCCACTCACCAGAAAACGCTGTTTTGTATAAAGCTCTTTCAATCATATTGACAATATATAATATATGTTTAATATAGTCAAACTATTTTAAGTATATGTTTAAAATAGTCATAACGCTAAAAAAGGAAAGAGTTCGGGCATTGGGAAATAGACTTGATTGTCGGCCCTGCTGGATCGAAAGCGGCTTTGCTAACCTTGGCAGAGCGCAAGACTCGCAAACTTATAACCCGCAAGATTCCAAACAAAAAGAAGAGTTCGGTTCCGCGCGTTATCAATGGTATCGAAAGGGGTATCAATGAAAACATCAACAGGATTATCCGCCGATTCATTGCTAAGGGCAGAAAGATAGAAAAACTGACACAATCAACCATTCAGACTATAGAAAACTGGATTAATAACTACCCACGCAAGATACTAAATTTTCAATCTGCTCAACAGGGGTTTGAAA